>CAYOCZ010000029.1:0-1663 GCA_964402475.1 uncultured bacterium
GGTGTCTTGGTGGTGGAATCCGTTCGGTCTAGAACTTCAGAACGCTGGCCGGGTCAATCCGCTGTCCCTCCTTGCGGATTTCGAAGTGGAGGTGCGGGGCGGTTGTCTTGCCGGTCGTGCCGACCCAGCCGATTGTCTGGGCGGCCAGAACTGAATCGCCCCTGTCCACGTTCCAGTCCTGCAGATGCCCATAGTAGCTCTCATAGCCTTGTCCGTGCTTGAGCAGCAGGAAACGGCCGTACTGCCGGTCTTCTCCGCGCTGTTCGACGACCCCGTCCGCGGTCGCCCGCACCGGCGCGCCGTCCGCAGCGGCCAAGTCGACAGCAAGGTGGCCTACCTTGGCGCGTTGTGACACCGCGTGGTCCTCGACCGGTACCAGCTTCGGCACCAACTCGGTTCCCCAGACCTTGCCCTTGAGCCACTCCGGCAGCGCCTGGGAGTCGAGCGGCACCGAGTCCCAGTCCACCGGGGCCGGCGTCTTCTCAATCCCGAGCATCGTCGCCATCTTCCGGCCTTGCTCCTCGACCTGCGCGAGCTGCTTTCGCAGGGACACTACTTTGGCAAACTCGCCCTCAAGCTGCCGGTTCCGGCGCTCAAGATACGAAAGCCGGCTGAGCCGGTAGGTCCCGGCCAGGGTCATCACCAGCGACGCGACCACGAGCAACGCGAGCAGGCATGCGATGCCGCCGAGCAACCGGGCAACCCATAGCGGCAGGCTGAACCGCAACGAGTTCGTGCTGTAGTTGCTGGCGATGAAGAACGAAAGTTCCTTGCGTGCCATTAGCAGTAGCTTATGCCCGGCCCTTCGCGGTCTTGACCCTTGACCCTTGCACTTTGCCTCTTGACCTGGCGTCGTGACCGGCTACCGGCCCGACCCCTTCATCTTCTCAACCACCCGCTCGAGGTCCTGCGCTGAGAAGTAGCGCACCGCAATCTCCCCGGACCCGGCCTTGCCCGGATTGATGATGACCTTGGTGCCGAGGTATGCGGTCAGCCTCTCCTCGACTTCGCGCAGGTGGATGTCCTTTGCCCGCTTCGGCTTGACCGGCTCCTTCGGCTTCGGTTGTCCGCAGAGCTTCTCCACCTGCCGAACCGAGAGCCCTTCCTTCACTATCCGTTCGCATACCTCGACCTGCACCCTCCGGCTCTCGCTCATCAGGAGTGCCCGAGCGTGGCCGGCTGTTATCTGGCCAGCGGCCAGTACATCACGCACTTTGAAGGGCAGTGTCAGCAACCGGAGCGCATTGGTGACGCTCGACCGGTCCTTACCCACGCGCTGGGCGATTGTCTCGTGGGTCTGACTGAACTCCTCGTTCAGGCGCTTGTACCCCATCGCCTCGTCAATCGGGTTCAGGTTCTGGCGCTGCAGGTTCTCAATCAGCGCGAACTCGAGCATTTCGAGGTCGTCAACCGTACGGATGACCGCCGGGACCTGTTCGAGGCCGGCGAGCTTCGACGCCCGCAGCCGGCGCTCGCCCATGACCACTTCATAGCCGTCGCGCCGGCGCCGCACCATAATCGGCTGCAGCACGCCGTGCGTCTTTATCGACGCGACCAGTTCGTCGAGGTTCTCCTCGGCTTTGGCCCTGGGCTGAAACGGGTTGGGCCTGACTTCGTCAATCCGGATGGGCCGCGCTTCGGCGGCCATCGCGGCCTGGGTCTC
>CAYOCZ010000029.1:1763-3290 GCA_964402475.1 uncultured bacterium
GCCTCGGCCAGCCGGACACTGCGCGGAATCACGGTGTCGAATACCTGCTCCTTGAAGTAACTCCGCACCTCGTTGGCCACCTGCTGAGCCAGGTTCAGGCGCGACGAGTACATGGTTATGAGCACGCCCTCAATCGCCAGCGCCATGTTCAGACCCTGCCGGACAAGATTCAGCGTGTCGAGCAGGCGCGACATTCCCTCCATCGCGAGGTACTCGGCCTGCACCGGAATCAGCACGCTCTGCGCCGCAACCAGACAGTTGACCGTCAGAATCCCAAGCGACGGCGGGCAGTCAATGACGATGTACCGGTAGTCCGGGTCGACAAGCGACAGCGCCTTGTTCAGCCGGAACTCGCGCTCATCAGCGTCAATCAACTCGACTTCGCCGCCGGCCAGGCTGACCGACGCCGGCAGGAGGTCCAGGTTCTCCGCTCGGTCCTTGAGAACCGCGTCAGTGACCCGCTGCGCTTCAACCATCGCCTCGTAGACTGATATCTGGAGCGTTGACCGGTCCACGCCCAGCCCGAGCGTGGCATGCGCCTGCGGGTCCATATCTACCAGCAACGCCCGTCCCCCTCGCAAAGCCAGCGCGGCGGCCAGACTGACCGCGGTCGTGGTCTTGCCGACCCCGCCTTTCTGGTTACAGACCGCGATGCGCTGCGCCATCCGGCTAGTCTAGTCGGTCCTCTTTATTGTCACCCCGGCCTGCCGCACCAGCCACGTCTGCTTTCCCCGCCTCAGCCGCACGACGACATCGACCTTGATGCCAGGACCCCATTTCGGCCCGTCCCGGACTGACTGCTCAAGGCGCGAACCGACCGGGGCATGGGTCGGCTGGTCTGCCGCTGCTGACCACTGCTTGTCTCCGTTCAGCACCCACACGTGGTCAATCGCGAGGTCAACCGACAGCGGCATCATGTCGGACGGCGACACCTTGACTACGACAATGAGCGGCTGGCCATCAGGTGGCGCCACCGGCTGAAAGTCGCGCCACGCGCTGGCGGCCAGCGTGTACTCACGGCCGTCGATTCGCGCCCGCTCCGGCGCGGCAGCCACGGACGCAGTTTCGGAACGGCAGCACCTGCACGCTGTCCCGCATCCGGCAACCACCACCAGTGCCAAGCTTAGCATCGCGACATGGCGGCGCGGGACACGACTGGCGAAAATGGGGACTGTACCGCAGCGAATACGATGAGCTGCTCCGAGGGACTGTCCCCCTTTTCGCCCCACAGAGTTTCGGATCGTGTCCCAAGCATCCGGCCTCGTGCGTTGTGCGTAGTGCATAGAGCGTAGTCTCATCGCGCCATTGTAATCAGTCGCGGCCTCAAACGCAAGTAATCCGCCTGTGGTTCGACTCCGCGCCAGCTGCGTCAAACCTGACGTCAGCAAGCATAGATACCAATGTGCCGCGACATCGACGCACGGTGTTGCCTCACGAGAGGATCCACAAGTCGCCCTGCGATAGGTCCTCCGAGTCATCCTACAAATGAACCTGCGAGTCGGACCGCGAGTCACCCAGCGTGTGACT
>CAYOCZ010000029.1:3390-16159 GCA_964402475.1 uncultured bacterium
ATGAGTCGGTCGAAAGAGATGTTCAAGTTCACGGCTGAGATGGGACTGCGGCTGCGCAGGCTGCGGGTCGCTGCCGGCCTGACCCAACAGGAACTGGCGGTGCTCATGGGCAGGCAAGGCAAGGGCAACCATCAACTCATCGGCAAAGTGGAACGCGGCCGGGCGCCCTATCCTTCTCTCGGGTTTGTCGCGGACTATCTGCGGGCGTGTCGGGCTTCGTTCGCCGACATCGCCGACCTGCTTGAGGCCTACACGTCACAACCTACCGTGATTGAGCAGCGTGGCTACAAGCGCGTGCGCAGTCTCGCCCGGAGGCTGTCGGCTGGCGTGTCAAGGGCGGTCCGCAGATACGACGCCGGTGTCACTCGGTCAAAGCTGAAGCCCGAGCCGTTGCGCAAGCGACTCGGACACGCCAGAGCCTACGCCCGCGCGCAGGAAGCCCAGCGCCGCCTGAACCGACTGGTACAGGATGAGCTTGCGGCAGCAGGCATCGGGTCGGTCTCGCCCGACGCGATCCGGCTGCGGGTCTACGCTCGGAAGCTATGGAGTGTGCTCAATCGGACAGGTGGTGCAGACAAGGAAGGGCACAAGCTCAAGCTGGATGAACTCGAACGTTGGGCCGTGGAGGTCGGGATCGAACCGCTTCCGATTCTGGCCACGCTCCGCGACCGCATCACCACGCTCGCCGAAGAGCCGTCGTCTCCCCCAAGATTCACCTAGGCCCACCCAGCCCCAGTCCGCCGACCGCGAAAACGTCTACCGACGGGAACCGCAGTGAGGAAGAACCTGGACCGCCCATCCGCTAGCGCTGCGGACCGCCGGCGCCACCGGCTCCTCCCGCGCCCTCCTGCTCGATTCCCTGGCCCGCGCGCATCTTCGGGTCAAACCTGAAGTTGTTGAAGTTGTAGCTGAGCGCAAGCGAGACGGTCAACCCCTCGGTTTTGAACGCAGAACTCGTGCGAAAACCCTCACCTTCAGTTCTCCAGTGCTGGATCCTGGACCCTAGCAGGTTGCGCAGACGCAGCGTGATCGAGAGCGCACGGTTGAGCAAGCTCTGCTTGACCGCGAGGTTGGCACCAAGCCATCCGTCAGACGTGCTCGTGGCGGTGATGCTCGGTCCCGAGTAGTAGCCGTTGAGCTGGACCTGCGTGTTAGTGGCAGGCCGAAAAGTCAGGTTGGCCGAGCTGTTCCACGTGATGGTAGTGCGGGGCGTATCCTGCCCGAGCAGAGTCGCTTCTTCACGATAGTGATACACATCGCCGGTCAGGTACGCTGTGAACCACTTGAGCGGAGAGACATTTGCAGTCACCTCGACTCCGATTGAGCGGTCGCGTCCGACGTTCTCGGCGGTCTGAAGCAGCACAGTCGAATCTGGTTCGTACCTCTTTGTCACCCACTCGACCATGTCACTGGTGGTCCGGTAGTATCCCTCAGCCGACAGGAAGTTGGCGCCGAATGGCACCTCGCAACCCACCTCCCATGAGTTGGTGTAGGAGGGCCGCAGCTCCGGGTTTCCTATGCTCACCCAGTGCTCGTCGTACCAGACTTCGACCGGCCGCAGGTACCAAGGGTTGGGTCGGTCGATGCGGCGTGAGTAGCTGGCAGTGACCTGCCTGCCGGAACCGAGGCCATAGGTCACGTGCAAGCTCGGGAAGTAGTCCCAGCGGCTCATCTTCCACGAAGCTGTCGAATCGGCCACCGTGATAACCCGGTTGCCGTACTCGCCCCGCAGTCCCGGCTGCAATCCGAGTTCGCGCCAGCTCCAAGTGTACGTCGCGTGAAGCGACTGGATATCTCGCGTGCCGCCGTAGGAGAGCGTATCCCGTTTCCAAGCCCGGACCATCGTGTCGTACAGGCCGATGCGCAGGTCCTGGTCCGTGCCCTCCAGCCGGCTCTGAAATCCGGCCTCGAGCTTGTCCTTCAGGCGCACGGGCAGCGTGTACCCGAGCTCGAGGTTCGCCCGGTTCATCGGGCCCAATTCCTCGGTATGGCGCCCGCCGGTAGTATCGGTCAAGGCCGAATCCAGATCAGCGGACAGACCGTTGCTGCCACCGTTGTTCATTACTACATATGCGCTCGCCGTCAGCTTGTGCCCGGTTGTGTCAAACAAGTATTCGTGGTCCGCGGTTACGAAGAAGAAGCGCCGTGAGTAGTCCCGGATGGTCCCTGTCCGGTAGTATCGCGTGGAATCGCCGGGCAGATGGGATTCGACCCTGTCGGAGCTGCCTGTAGTATGGCCGCCGAAACCGCCAAACCGACCGGAGACGCTCGACTTGTCACGTGGGCTGAAAGTAAGAGAAAGCCCGGCCCGACCTGCGCCGGTCAGCCCGGCCGAGCCGCCGAATCCGCTACTGGTCCTTAGCAAGGTATCTGCCGCGCTGAATATCCTGCTTTCGCCATCGGTATCCCAGTCATGGGTGTAGTGCCGGACGCTCCCGCCCGCGTAGACGTTGGCGATTCCCTGACGCAGGCTGAACAGCGCGTTGCCGCCGTAGCGGCTCTTCATCCCTACGTTCGCGTTGATGAGCGCGCTGGTGCCGCGGCCCTTCTGCTTCTTCAGCAGGATGTTGACGATGCCGGCGGCGCCGTCCGGCTCGTACTTGGCCGAGGGGTTGGTGATGATTTCAATCTTGTCGATGGTCTGGGCCGGCGTCTGCTTGAGGACCTCGTTCGCGTCGAGCAGCGTCGGTTTGCCGTCAATCAGCACCTTGAAGCTCGAGCTGCCGCGCAGAGTGACGTTATCCTCGATGTCCACCTTGACTGAGGGCACCTCGCGCAGCGCGTCAACGGCGGTACCCGAGGCCGCATTCGGGAGCTTGCTGACGTCGACCACCTTCTTGTCAACCTGGTAGCTGACTGCCGGCTTCTCGGCCGTCGCCTCAACTCCCTGCACCGGCACCGGTTTCTGTTCGAGGTCAATCCGTCCCAGGTCGACTTGAGCCCCGGCCGTGACCTCGGTTTCTCTCGTCGTCCGGTCTCGATACCCGATGAACGAGAGTTCGACGTAGTAGCGGCCCGGCTTCACTCCGTCGAGCCGGAACGCACCGTTCTTGTCCGTGACCGTGCCGGCCACCTGGGTGCTTTCCGGCAGCGCGTAGAGCACCACGTTGGCGTACTCAATCGGTGCCGTCAGTTCTGCGTCGAAAACCTGCCCGATGACCGCGCCGGTTCTCGGACCCGCCCCCGGCTGCGCCGCGGCAACGCCAGCAAGGCATAACAGAATGACCCCGGACAGAATGCTCCTCTTCATGGTACGCAATCGTACTCTCCGGCGGGACGCGGTCAAGCTCGCGCGGGCTGGGTTCGTACCTGTTGATCCAACCACACGCAGAGCTTCCGCCGCCGGCGTGTCTAAGGTATCATATGAGAATGGACTATTGCCGACCCAGGCTGCCCCGCGCAGCCGTCCTCGTTTTGGTGCTGGTTGCGGCCGGCGGGCTCTTCGCCCAGCCCCCGCCGGGCGCGCGACCGGGAATGCCAGCCGGCTCGATTACCGGCCAGGTCTATGATGCTGACCTCAACGTCCCGATTGAGTACGCCAACATCGTGCTGCGCAGCTTCCGCGACAGTTCACAGGTCAACGGCACCGTAACCGACAAGTCGGGACACTTCATCCTACCTGGAGTGCGCCCCGGCCGTTACTTCGTGGAGGTCTCGTTCATCGGCTACCGTGACAAGACGGTTCGGGACGTGGCGGTGGGGCCGGGTGTGGCCCGTGACCTCGGCCGGCTGACGCTCCGGCAAACGGCGGTGGCGATGCCCGGGGTCGAGGCAACAGCCGAAAGGCCAACCCTCGACTACCGTATCGACAAGAAAGTGGTCGACGTGTCCAAGATGGCTACTGCAGCTTCCGGCACGGCCGTGGACGTGCTCGAGAACGTACCCTCGGTCAAGGTGGACGTCGAGGGCAACCTCACCCTGCGCGGCAGCGGCAACTACACGGTGCTCGTCGACGGCAAGCCGTCGCCGATTGAGGGCAGCGACGCGCTCCAGCAAATCCCGGCCGGGACCATCGACAAGATAGAAATCGTCACCAACCCGTCTGCCAAGTACGACCCCGAGGGCACGTCGGGAATCATAAACGTGCTGCTGAAGAAACAGCGCCAGGCAGGCTTGAGCGGCACCGCGACGCTGGACGGCGGCTGGCCCCAGCGCTATGGCGGGAGCCTGCTGCTCAACTACCGGTTCAATGGGTTGAGCCTGTTCGCGGGTGCGAACCTGCGCAACGGCAAGTCGCCGGGCACGCGCTCGACCGAGAGCTGGACTCGTGATTCAACCGGCGACACGACCTTCAGCAATTCAACCGGCGAAGGCGGACGCGAGCGCGGTTCGTACGGCCTTCGCGCCGGCGGCGACATGCGGTTCTCCGGCCACGACCGGACCAGCCTCAGTTTCCGCTACGGCGACCACGGGTTCGGCAGGAACCAGCTAGCGACCTATGAACGCTGGACGAAGCCGGGGACCGATACCTCGATGGAAATCAGCCGGGACTCGTCACGGCGTGGAGGCGGGTTCCTGTCTGCCAACCTCGACCACCAGCACACGTTCGACCGTGATGGCCACCAACTCGCGGCGTCAATCAGCCACAACCGCCACGATGGCATCGACCGTTCCGTCAACCTGCTGAGCACCGAGGCTGGGAGCCTGGTCAGCGGCCGTCGCGAAGAAGAAACCGGCCCGCGCCAGCGGTCTCGGGTCAAACTCGACTACACGCTGCCGCTGGACGAGGACGACAAGTTCGAGGCCGGGTACCAGGCCGGCTTCCGTCGCGCGCGCAACGCAACCAACGTCTTCGAGTACGTCGCGGCCACTGACAGCTATAAGTACCGGCCTGAGTACAGCCAGACCGTGGACTACTCGGACAACATCCATGCCCTGTACGCCCAGTATGCCGGCAGAATCGCCGGGTTCGGATTCCAGCCGGCGCTACGGGCGGAACGCTCTGATCGACTGCTAGAGGCTGACACTATCGGAGAACTCGACGACTGGGATACCAGCTACACTTTCAACCGCTGGGACTACTTCCCGAGCCTGCACCTGTCGTACGACCTGCCGGTGAACCAGCAGGTGATGGCGAGCTACACGCGGCGCATCGAGCGGCCGCGCGGCTGGGAACTCTGGCCGTTCCTGTCGCGGCCGGACGCCTACACGGTCCGGCGCGGCAACCCCAATCTGAAGCCGGAATTGACCGACGCGCTGGAGGCGGGCTGGCAGATGCCGCTGGGCGGAAGCCGCATATCGGCCGAGGGATATTACCGCGTGACCCACGACAAGGTCGAGCGAATCCGGTCGGTCTTCGAGCCGGGCGTGATCCTGTTCACCGCCGACAACGTGGGCACCGACTACTCGCTCGGGGCCGAGTTGCTGTTCGACCTGCAGCTGGTCAAGTGGTGGCGTTTGAACCTGTCCGGGGACGTCTACGACTACCGCATCACGGGCAAGGTCGGCGACCAGGACTTCTCGAATTCCAGCTTCAACTGGGGCGGCCGGCTCTCCAACGAGTTCCGGCTTCCGACCCAGACGCGGCTGACCTTCGGGCTCCGCTTCGAGAGCCCGGAGGCCTCGGCCCAGGGCAGTCATGCCGGGCACTTCATCACCGACGCGGCAATCCGGCAGCAGTTCTTCAATCGCCAGTTTTCGGTGACGCTGCAGGTCCGCGACCTGCTCGGGACCGGCAAGTTCGAATCCACGGCCGAAGGCGAGGACTTCTACAACCACTTCCGGTTCGAACGCAGCGCGCCGATGGTCAGACTGAACCTGACCTGGAACTTCAACAACTTCAGACCTGACCGCCGCCTGCGCGATGAGGACGTCGAGGAAATCGAAAGCGGCGGCGAGTTCGAGCAGTAGTCGCGGGACATGACCGCGGAAACGGGGGCTGTCCCGCCCTGAGTTGCCGCGAAACGGGGACTGTCACTTCGCTGGGCCCTGTGCGATTCCCAGGGACTGTACCGCGCTGAGTCCGACGCAAGCGCTCCGTGGGACTATCCCCATTTGGCGCCCACTCGAACCATCCCCTGCTTTCGCGCCGGATCGTGTCCCAAGCCCGCCCGAAACTGGCACCTCGCGGCGAAGCCGCGATTGAGTCCGTCAGAGTACCTCTCATTGTTCCTCAGAAAGTACCGGCCAAAGTATCGTTCACTGTGTAGCGCACTGCGTCGGCAAGTGTGTCGGTAACTGAATAGCGGACCGTATCTGAACCTCGACCTCAACCTGAACCTCTCATTGTACGACTCATCGTTCGAGTCATTGTTCGAGACATTCTTGCAGCGGTCGTTCGCGTCATCGCTCGGCTCATTGTTCGTCTCAAGGTACGACCGATTGTAGGCTTCAACGCGTCTCACGCTGTTTCGGCGAAGGCTACCCCCTATACGGTCTCCGGGCCGAGGGGTGGGCGGCAGAATTGTGGTCGGAGAACGGCCTGCCGCTACATATGGATGACCGCTGGGTCTTTGGACTGCGGCAGCGGAGCTGCCGCTTTTCCGAGAGAATGCGGCTCTCCAATCGGCATCATGCGGTACTGACAGAGCTTGCGCACGAGAGCGGCTGCGGGTCGAGGCACGCGCACCAGAACAGCGCGGCTTAATGCCGTCCTCAACCCGGCACTTGCCTCGGCATTCAAGGAACGATTGAGCGCCGCAGTCAACTTCCGGCTGAACGCACAGGTCAACGCGGCGCTCACAGCCGGACTCAATCAAGCACTGACAGCGGCGCTGAAACCCAGAGTCCATGCGGCGTTGGCTGCGACTTTGAGGGCGCGACTAACTGCCGCGTTGAGCCTCGCAATCGACGCGGAACTGAAATGCGGGCTAAGTCTTTGATTGACGGCCACATTCACGGCCGCGGCGTACTCGGCCTTGAACCCCGGGGTCAATCCGGGAGTGACTCCCCCCTTGCCGGCGCGAGTTTCAGGCAGAACTCCGGACCATCAAGTCGCACCTCGCCTCAGAATCAAGGGCGGGTTTTCGCCCGCAGCGTCCAGTGTCACGCGCTCCGTGTTACGGTCACGCTCGCCCATCCTGTCCATCCCGTCTTGGCTTGGCAGATGACCGGCAGTGATGCCCGGTGGAAGCGTGCTCCGATGGGTGTGGTGCTGGCTGTTCTGGCGGACCCCGGCAGAACGCCGAAAGGGGCTTTCCGCAGGACCTGCCGGAAGTGTTCGGGAAGAACAGCGCGGAGCACTCCGGGTACTATTCCGGGGCAAGCCCCGGGCATACCCCCGAGGTTGGCGAACACCGAGCCAAGAAATGTGCATCAAGCGTTGGCCTACCGGGAGATACGCAAACAGGACAGCGGCGCGGGCGGGCCGTCAGTTACCGGCTCCGATTGGTCTGGCGTTTTCCGTTTCCCATACGAGAACGTCCCGCCACAGCCCGGCAAACCTGTGAAGTGTTTTCCCGAGAATCAGTACCCTTCAGCCTGACTTCGATGACTAGTGCAAGGGGCGGGTTCTCGCCCGCCCCTTTCGACCTCCGTTCTACTTCCTGTCTCTCTACCTCAACCTCTACCTTTGCCTTTCCCCAGCGCCTACCTCGCCACCACCGCCTTCTTGACCGACCGGAATCCCGGCGTGTCGAGTCGGTAGATGCCTAAATAGGGACACTCCCCCTATTGTTTGCTGCGCCGCGCCGGTCTTCCCTTCTTCTGCACGCTCAGCACCCGGTCCAGGCGCGACTCCAGAGTCGAGAGAAATGCGTTGCCGCCAAGCGGTCGGCCCGTTGCCGTGGTGCGCCGGATCTCGCCCACTTCTTCTTCCTCCTCGCCTTTCAGGTAGCTGCGGTACTTCTGCTCGCGCAGCTCTGCCATGAGCCAGTCAGGTTCGTTGAGTAGCGGGTCAGCTTCTCCGGTGACGTGGTGCCGGGCGCTCGACCAGCGATAGTCCCATGCCTTGGGCACAAGCTTGGCGCGGACCGGGTTGCGGTCGATGTACCTGAGCACAGGCCAGAGATACTCGTCTTTGTCCACTGGGCAGGAGAAGAACCGGTTCTGCCAGAGTCGCCCGCTCCGGTTCTGTTTGCGGTTGATACGCTGGGTATAGACCATGTTTGCGCCGGCAAAGCAGCGCGCAAGGGAATCTACCTCCTGCGGCACTGCCAGGAAATGCACGTGATTGTCCATCAGGCAGTAGCCCCAGATATCGACGCCGTACTTCCGCCGGTACTGCGCCAGTGTCCAGAGGTAGAAACGTCGGTCGTCATCGTCAAGGAACACATCGCAGCGGTTGTTGCCGCGCTGGGTGACGTGGTGCGGCATACCCACCGCCACAACTCGAGCTATTCTGGACATGCCCAAAGCATACACGTCGGACAGAATCAGTCAATAAATAGGGAAGTGTCCCTATTTCACCCGTCCGCATCATAGTGCAGTTCGTAGCCTGTGGCCGCGGCTGGCATCACTGCCATCACGACAAGGCACAGGCAGACTTTGAGTCTTGTTATGTCAGTCATGTCATTGCTCCTTCTGTTGACTTTCGTCAACTGTTAGTTATCCTCTGTCGTTAGTTATCCTCTAACACGAGGGCAGCAATCGGACGCAAGTTCGAAACCTGTTTGTCTTGGCGGACTGGCAGGGCTGCCCTCTTAATTGTCTTCTACTGCTGTCCGCCGGTTACTTCATAATCCTCCTCGTTTCGACGTGCTTCCTCAACGTTACCTCGCAATCACGACCTTACGAGTAGCTTGCGGCTTGCGGCTTGTGGCCTGCAATTGAGCTTCCCTGATGAAATAGACGCCCGGCGCCAGGGCGCTCACGTCATTCGCACCCGGCCGAAGCACCATCACTTTCCGCCCGCTGATGTCCAGCAGATGGGCGCACACCGCCAACCGCTCACCGCCAACCCTCCCGGTCAGCAAGAGAACGCCGCCGGCGATGGTTGGCACTCGGTTCGTCGTTCGCACATCGGCGTTCGGCGTTTCCTCGACGCCGCTGCCCGTGTACTTGCAGACCCAGACGCACGAAGGGGGGTCGGTGGAACTGGTGACTAGGAACTCGGACCGGCCGTCGCCGTCGATGTCACCGGCCGTACAGACCTTCTTGCCGACGAGTCGATTGGGCTCTCCCGTAATCCACGCATCCGGCACCGTGTCGAAATGACTGCCTGTTTCCCACAGATAGGCCCCACCCGAGGCACCGGGCGGCAACCACGGCGCGCCGGCAACCAGGTCGTCATCCCCATCGCCGGTGGCGTCACCCGCGGATTGGGCCGAGAATCCCAGGTTTGCACTATCCATGCGGCCCACGAGTTCCACGTCGGGTACGCTGTCCATCGGTCTGCCGCCCTGCCATACATAGACCTTGCCGCAGTTGGCGCCCGGATTGAAGATGCCATGAGGCCACAGTTCGTGGCCTAGGACAGCGTAGTCGAAGCTCCCTTGAACATTCAGCGCGCCCGGTTTGTCGACGCCCAGGCATTGGGCGTCCCGCTCACCCGACATGGCCATGTCGTAGCTCGTATCCATGGGATTGCCGCCATAGTAGACGTAGACACGGCCCTTGCCGCCGAAGCCACCGTATTGCCAGGCTCCGGCGAAAATGTCGTGGAAGCCATCATGGTCAAAGTCGCCTTCGGCCGAAACCGTGATACCGAACGCCTCAGCCTGACCGTCGTGCCCACCCCTCAGAATCACGTCCGGTATCGTGTCAACCCCGCTAGGACCACCGCAGAATGCGTAGACCCGCCCAGCTTGCTCGTCACCAGGCCTTTCGACCGCGCGGTACGCCCCAATCACGAGGTCGTCGTAGCCGTCGCCGTTCACGTCACCAATCGAGATGTCATGACCGAAGCCTCCGTTGAGCCACCAGACGTTCCTGCCCCGGATGATGCAGGCCGGCACCGTGTCCATAGGATCGCCGCCCATCCACACCGTGCAGGTACCGTATCCGCCATCGGCCCATTCATCGGCCATCACGAGGTCCACGTAGCCGTCGCCGTTCAGCTCACCGCAAGCAAGGCGAGGGGAGCTCGAGCCTAGCCACTCTTGTCCCCAGAGGACAAGGTCAGGCGCCGAATCGCCGACGTGGCTCCCGGAGTAGATGTTAGCTCTTGCTCGGTAAGGAGTCGGGAAGCTATCATCGCAGTACCTGTACGACGCGACCACGATGTCGGGGATGCTGTCGCCGTTCATGTCACCGCTGGCCAGAGACGTACCGAACGAACTCAGTGCGGTATCTCCGGGAATGGTCCAGATGATGTCCAGATTCTCGGTAGTCAAGGAGTAAGCTGGAACAACCAGCAGTGCGGCGAACAGGAGGGGCAGAGCCAGTTGTCCCGGGTGCCTCTTACTTCTCATGGTCACTCCCGGCAGTGCCTGACTCGCCAGCCCCAAGACGCCTGGCGGTGACTGCCCAGCGCGCGCCTCCGTCGTTGGTATAGAGCATGTACCTGTCACCGCAGGTCACCCAGACGTGCCTGTTACTCAATGCCTGCACCTTCACAAACGGCACGTTGACGTCGGGCCGAACCGCGGGGCACGACCAGACCCAATCTGTGGCTTTGCTGCCGCCTCGCTTGGTCGAGAACACGACACCGCTCCCTCGGTTGGGTTCTTCACGCTTGAAGCCGACAATCCAGCCATGGTCCGCGTCGGCGAATGAGATACTGCAGAGGTCGAACTGGCCTCTGCCAATGACGTATCCCACTGAGCTGTCGCCGTTTACCATCTTGAGCACCTTGCCGCTGTCGCCCACCGCCCACTGTACGTCGCTGCCGCCGACCGCCAGACTGCACACGCCGTTCCATGACGGCCTGAGCGAATCCCGCGGCGACGTTGTGACAAGTGTTGTTGACTGGACATGCCCGACGCCCGCGACAAGGCCCAGCGCAGCCGCGCACAGGAGTACCCGGCCCACGGATTGTCTGTGGGTCATGAACCTGCGATTACATGGCGTCTTCTGCGTCATCGAACGTCTCTGAATATCGGCAAGATCACTATTCATCTGACCTCCAGAGCGCCCCTTTCGCGCCCCCGGTCATTCGTCCTCGGACATTCAGACTCGAACCCCGTCGCGGCTTCCCTCGATTACAACCCGGCCCATCAAGACTGGTGCTTGACAGACCACGGTGAGAATAGCCGCCGGCCTCCGATTGTCAACTGCGCGAACCCGCTACCAACGCCTTTCTCGCCGCCTTCCATGTGCACCTCTCGTGCCACCGACCGTTCGCCACACATGTAATCATATCTGAACGAGAATGCGTGGCTTGTGAGCCGCCCTGTTTTCCCACCCCAATTCACTCATCTGCGGCACACGGACGAGGTCGGAAGACAACCTCTTGTCAGCAGCCCACTTCACTCGCCGCGACATTGCGGCCCTTGCCGCGCCACGCGCACAGCCGTGGCGCGCGGACCTGCTGTTGTCCGTTGGCGGGCGTCCCGTCTACCGACCGGGCAACGTGGCAGGAGTTATCATCGGATCGCCGTACGCAGCGTTCATGCCAGAAATTCACGGATTGAGAATGCGAGACTTAGGTGAAGCGTACCGCCGAAAGCGTAACCGTACGGTGACAGGCTGTAACCGAACGGTGACAGTGGTGACCTGCAGCCGATCTCCGACCGCTGACCCCGGGCCGCAGGTCTTCGGCCTTCCGTCTCAGGTTCCCCCTATCCAAAGCCCTCCCCGCCTGTCCGATGGTCTCCGAAATCCTACCCCGCCGCCGGGCGCACCCAGGGATACCCTCTGCCTCACGGTCAGGCTTGGTGCAGGTCAAGCGGCCGAGCCAGTCACTGGACGAGGGGCAGCATCCGTACCGCCCGTCCGTTGTGATTTGACAGGCAACCGGGGCAGGTGTGACGCCTGCCCCGGTTGGTTTCAGTCCCCGAAGTCTACTTTGTCTTGACGATTCGAACCGACGCTGTGGTTGACTCGCTGCCGCGCACGAAATAGACGCCGGCCGCGAGTCCCGCGCCAATCCGATCGCCCCTCGCCGCGCCAACCTGCCGTCCCGAGTAGTCATAGAGGATGAACTCGTCGCGCGCGTGCCCGACAATACTGCAGAACGAGACGAACGGATTGGGCCACGCTTGGAGACTGCCTGCCGTCCCCAGTCCACCGCCTCTCGCCCATCGTCTCTCGGCGATGCCGGCATCGAACTGCCAGGCGTAGCAGGAGCCTCCGACCGTGCCCGCAATCAGGTAGTCGCCGCCATGGTCCGCGAACTCAAGCGCCGTCACCGCGCGGCCCTCAAGCCCGGAGTTCATCGGGTTCCATGCGCCGCCGCCGTCGGTTGAAATCGAGACGCCTGCCGTCCCGCCTGCGAACATCGTGTCTGGGCTGCCCGGATACTGCAGCGCGGCGCGCAGGTTGCCGCCGTGCAGGTTGATCCAGGTTGCCCCGGAGTTCGTGGTCAGGAACGCTCCGTCGGACGTCGCCGCCAATACTCTGGCCGCGTCGGTCGGGTCGACCTCAAGTGACCAGACCGTGTCAGTCGGCGCGGTTGCGGTCGGTGACCAGGTTGCACCGAAGTCGGTGGAGTGATAGACCGCCGACGCGCCTGCGGCCTGACCACCCGCGTAGATGATCTCGGTGGCCGACGGCGCAACGGCCAGGGCATAGCACCAGCCCGAGTTCGTGCCGGACAGGTTGCAGCGGGTCCAAGTGCTGCCGCCGTTGCGGGAATACGATACAACGAACGACCAGTTGGTCTGGGTTATCGGGCCTTTGCCGCCGGTCAATACCAGGTCGGTCGAGTCCGGGTGAACGATGCAGCAGCCGCCGTCATCGTAGTAGGAGTCCATTTGTGTCCAGACGGTCCCGCCGTCTGCGCTCTTGAAGA
>CAYOCZ010000030.1:0-16017 GCA_964402475.1 uncultured bacterium
CAACTTTAAGACCCGTCGTGCCATTGCCATGTTCATGGTCAAGCCTCCTAAAATGAAAGCCGCGCGCCCCGCTTGGAGAGACGAGACCAGGGGAGGGTCTGTCAACGGAACGCGCGGCTCAGTAGTTTCCAGTGGGCTTCGCATGCCTCATCTCTCCGACTACATTATACGGCACATGCCGCACTTGTCAACAGGAAAAATCCGGAGAAAGGAAAAAAGAATTGGGGGCCGTGCTTGTCAGCCCCCCGAATCGTTGCGATAGTGTTGTGTGAGCAAGAGGAAGTCCAAGCCGGAAGCGGATGCCGCCGTCCAGGCTGCGCAATTCTCTGGCGGAACAATCACGACGGAAAAAAAGGTCCGGGCCATCCAGGCGCGCAGGCAAGGGGCAACGTGGCGGGAAGTGGGCAAGGCCGTACCGTGCAGTACGACCACGATTACCGAGTGGAAGTACGCTGACCCGGTGTTTGCCGAGGGGTGGGACAAGGCCAGCCTTGCCTGCCTTGGGCGCCTTGAGGACGTGCTTGAGGTGTGCGCCGGCAAGGCCAAGAGCGACCCGCGTTACCAGACCTCGCTGATCTTCGCCATGAAGAACCACCCCAGCGGTGCCTACCGAGAGGCATACGACATCACGCACAGAGGCACACTGCAGTTTTCGTTTCCGGATCTAGCCGCAGCGGGTGCGGAGGGTGCCGAGGCCGTGGCGAAGCGGGCGGTGGGATTTGTCGGCCGAAAGGAGTCCGATGGTGGCTGAACCCGAGTCCGTGGTGTACCGCGTGGGCAAGACGTTCGTGTGCGGCGGCAGAGAACTGACCGAACTGGTGCCCGTGGCCGGCCAGGAGGTGCCGGGCGGCCCGAGTCGGTGGCGCGGGTCAGGCACCCGCAACGAGCCCCTGCCGAATGGCCAAGGAGCCTCGATTCAGTTTGCCTTCTTCGTCGAGGCGGCTACGGCGGCCGAGGCGTTCGCCTTGGCGCCCGAGGCATATAACCGGGCAACACAACGGGCTGGGGCTGACCTGCGGCAACAAGTCACCCGCGCCCAACTGGCTGCGCCGCCGAGGATCGTGCGATAATGCCCACCTACGCCTATGCGTGTACCTGCGGCCACCAATGGGATGGCCTGTATCACATGGGCAAGGCGCCCAGGCGATTGCGGTGCCCGAAGTGCGGCGGGTCCGGCCGAAAGCAGATTTCCTTGCCCACCATCAGCCTCTACAACGCGGGCGACCCCGAACGAGTCGAGCGGCTGCGGTTCCAGACTCAGGCCGCACACGTCAGCCCCAAGAACGCGAACAAGCAACTGAGCGTCGACCCTGCCGAGGGAACCGTGCGTGCGGGCAAGCGGCCGCGGAACCGCAAGCGGGTGGTGGTCGCTGCCAGGTCGAGTACGAGGGCGGAAAGGTAAGGAGGATTGCGGTGGTGGTGCTTACGATTGCCGTGGCGGATGGCAGGGAACTTCACATTCGGAAGGAGTCCATCCAGGCGGTCCGTGGTTCTCGCCCCCGTTACGACGGCAAGCCCCAAAGCGTGCTCTATTTTACGGGTGGCCCCCCAGGCGGGCTACTGATAGAGCCCTCGGCCGAGGCAATTGCCCTTGGTGCCGAGCTCGACGCAGCCGATTCCGCGCACAAGCGCGCAACCGACGGCGGCGTTTACCTGTCCGCCCAGCAGGTGTTTGCCGTGGGTGACCCTGTCGTACTTGATCACGACTTGGGGCCCATCACTCCAATGACGGGGCGCGAACGCTGCATCGGTCAAATCGGCGTCGTATGCGTGGCCCAGGCAGTCGAGTATCCGGGCGCGCAGCAGTGCCTGCGGGTCCGGTTTGGCGATGGGCTTTGGTGGTGTACTGCTCTGGAGTTACTAAAAGTCACCATTCCGGAAAAGAGCGACGCTTGACCGCAACCGCAACCCAACCCGCGACTTACGTTCCCTGGAGTCGGGCCGATTCCATCGCGCCGATTCGGCCGGTCTGCCAGGCGTGCGGGGCTGTGGTCTGCGAGGACCGGCTTGGCCCTGACGGGCGGCGGGTAGGCGCTTGGCGTTGTGACTGGACCGCGGACCCCTCATGCCGTCTGGAGCGCTCAGCCTGCCCTGACTGCGGGGCAGCGTTGGCGCAGTCCATGCTCGGGCCCACCAGGTCACACGCCGAACTCAGGCGGATTGCAGGCAGCCCCGAGGCCCAGGCCATCGAGCAGATGCGGTGCGAGCGCGAGCCCTGGTACTGGTTCGTGAATTACATGGTCACCCAAGACGAGCACTGGGTTCGCAAGGGGTTGACGGGGCCGTACCAGCGGTTCCCGGCCCTGGAGTACCTGCGGTCGGTGATCTACGTCCTCTGGCAGTACGACAACACGGCCTGGCCCAAGTCGCGGCAGATGCGGCTCACCTGGGCGGCGGCAGTGGGGTACGTCCTGGGCGAGGCACTGTTCAGGGCCGGTCGGCTCTCGATGGTGCAGTCGAAGAAGGAAGAGGACGCTCAGGGCGTGCTCAGGCGCACGGTTGGGGTGTACGACCGGATGCGTCAGTTCGCGCCGTGGCTGGGTCCAAACCTCGTCGAGCGGAACGCAGGCCGGTTGACGTTCTCGAACGACAGCGCCATCGTGGCGTGTCCGCAAGGTGCTCACCACGTCCAGTCGTACACTCCGGCGAGGTTGGTGCTGGACGAGATCCAGTTGCAGGACGAGGCGGAAGAGGCATACCACCAGGCGTTGCCGGCTACGGAGTCGATGACGCTGCTCGGCAGTGCGGATTACGGGTGGTTCTGGCAAGTATTCCTGCCCGGCAAGTTGGCGGGCGCAGCCTGAAAGGGAGGCCGATGGCCAGACGCAAGGACAGGGACGCGGGCGCACTCAGCAGCCCAACCGTAAGCGATGCCGAAGCCAAGGCACTGGAGGACGCTGACGCGGGGAAACCCTACGCCTCGACGTTGCCCACTCTCGAGGCGCCGGAGACCGGCAAGATCGAGCAGGTCATCGACCCGCCCATAAGCCTGTTCATTAAGGGCGTGGGCGGCCTCTTGCCGGGTCAGTGTGTGGGGATGGAGTGCTGGGGCGCCATCAGTCCGGCGGAAGGCGTGCCGGCCGCGGCGGCTAGCGTGGCGGTCAAGGCGCGGCGACAGGGCGAGACCCTGTACCACGTCAAGCGCACCGACATGGCGCCGCCCATCAGCATTGGCACGTTCGCGGCCGAACAACTGGTGCTGCCCGAGCAGGCCCTTCCGGGACTGAAGCCGAAGCCGAAGGCGTAACATGGCCGACATCGCTGGCAAAATCGTGGCTCACCTCCCGGGCATGAGTTTCCCCCTGCGCGTGCAGGACACCGGGTTCGCGGTGCAAGAGGTGGACTGGCGTGACGACCCAGCCCACACCGAAGCCTGGGCCGACGCGGAGTCTGCTCAGTATGGGGGCCGCCAGTCGCCCTGGTGGCGCCAGAACTACGACCGCGAGATGCGGCGGAGCGGCCAATCAGTCTGGCCGTTCCTGTCGCGTGATGTTCACCTGCGGATCATCCCGAAGTCGGACTGGAACTCCGTGGCGTGGAGTCTCTACCGTGGCCTCGACCACGGTATCCGGCACCCCGAATGCTGTGCCTGGGCAGCGGTGAACGAGCAGGGCGACCTGTACGTCTATCGGCAGTATTACGCGACCGATTTGCCGATTGCCGCCAACGCCAAGGCGATCCAGGAACTCACGCCGGGTGATGAAACGGTCATGGCGACGGTGGCCGACCCCTCTATCTGGCGGCGAGACGATCAGACGATGGAGGTCTGGGCCGACGTGTACACCAAGAACGGCCTCGACCTCTCGCCGGCCGACAACTCGGCGGTGGGGTACGAGTCGCTCACGTCCTGTTTCGTCTCGGCACTGGCCCGGTGGTCGATCTGGCGGAACGACCTGGACCGGCTCAGACAGGCCCTACACGGCCCAACGCTCTCGATGGGCGACGCTCGACGGCTGGCGTCTCACCCCGCCATCTGGTTTTCGCCCGAGGTCGCCCAGGGGGCCCGCAGCCTCTACGAGGAATGCGTCAACTTCCGGTGGGCCGAGGTGCGTGGTGACCCGGCGCAGAAGGCGGCCCCGCAACGGTTCGTCGACGTGGACGATGAAGGCGTGGACGTGGTTCGGTATCTCGCCCAGACGCCGGTTGTCAGGCGTGTGGCGAAACCGGCGCCGGCGTCGACCGACATGCTTCTGACGCACATCATGGCCCATGCCGACCGGCGCGGCGGGCAGGGGAGGCTCGACTGATGGGACTTCGAGAATATGCCAAGAGCCTGTTGAATCGGGTCCATCGACCCGGCGGCGACCAGGGCAAGAAAGACGTGCAGGCGTTCTTCGAGTCCTTGGTCAAACAGGCCGAGGTGTGGCCGACCGACGAGTGGGACGCGGCGTGGAAAGCCTACGAGGGCGACCCCGACAACCCGCCGCGTGCGAACCTGTGGCGGTCGCGCGTCGAGACGCAGGGGGCGTTCCTCGATGAGCAACCGGCCCATATCCCGGTGTCGACCGCTGACGGCTGGGCCGACGACAAGCAGGCCGAGGGCCGCGCCGAGTGCGAGGAAGCGTTGTACGCCTACCTGCACCGCGAGATGGGCTATCACGAAGTCATCAGTCGTGTGCGGGCGGTCGCGGACGTTCAGAACATGGGGGCGTTGGTGCATCGGGTGGATATGCGGCGGAACTTGCCGGCGTTGCTGGCCATCCCGATGGAACAGGTCGCCGTCGACGGCGATTCCGGCCCAGACATCAAGCGAGCCAACTGGATGGGGTACTGGGAATGGGAGTCGGCCGAGATGTTGATCGAGGAGTACCCGGGCCTTGATGCGACCAAACTGGAGGCGATAGCCGCGTCGGCCCCGCGACGGGAGGATAACGACGCCAGGTTCCCCGGGGTCAGCGAAGAGGTGGTTCGTGTCGGCAAGCGGCTAAAGGTCTGGCACGTCTTTGCCCGGAATCAGTACGCCTTGTACGACAAGGAACCGACTGAGCCGGGCGAGCCCACGGCCGACACTGATGGTAAGCCTCACTGGGAACGGTTCAGGGACCGGCACGGCATGAACGAGCCGCGGCGGTACGTCAAGTTCATTGCGGGATACTATGAACCGCTGGTCGACGAGGACGGCTGGCCGGCGGTCCTGGCCCTGGACTGGGACGAGTGGCCGATTCAGTTCTTGCGGTACAACGAGGGCAAGGACAACGTCCCGGGGTTCACGGACCACCGGCACGAGAAGCGGATCATCGCGTACCACGAGCAGGCCATCGGGGATGCGAACAAGAGGGCGGCGCTGGGCAACAACACGAAGATGGGCGGCGTGGCGGGGTCGCCTTTGAGCCAGGCTGAGGTCAAGACGTTCCTGGAAACGGATGGTATCGCCTACTTGGCTGGGGCGTTTACGTCCGACGGTCGGCCGACCTTCAAGCCCATCGAGTTCGAGGGGTTGCGGCGCGAGGATTTGGATTGGATTGACCTGTGCAAACGGACGCACGAACAGGTCTCGGGCGTGCCGAAGATCAAGGAGGGTAGCGAGAGCGAGTTCGACACGGCGACGGAAGCGGAGATCGCGTCGGAAGCCTCGACGGCCAGGGCGAACGTCCGGCTGCGCGACTTTGAGGCGTTTCAATCGAACGTCGCCCGGCAAGTCATCGCCATGGCGCACGTCATGGTGCCGAAGCAGAGCATCGTGGAGGTGTCGCCCGAGGTGTTGGCCGAGGCAAAACACGAACTTATGGACGTCGACACCGACGAGGCTGGCGTCAGAATGTGGATTAACGATGTCGAGCAAAGGCTCAAGCCATACAAACCCGATCCGCGTTTTGCCAACATGGACCTCGAACTGATCCGGCACGTTGAGGCCGACAACCCGTTGGTGCCCGGGATTGCGGCGATGGTTCTTCAATCCTGGCTGGCGCTGGAGTCGGCCCAACTCATCGGCCTGGGCGCCGACGCGATGGTCGGGCCGGAGAAGGCGGAGTTCTGGGATGAGACCATGCCGGCCGAGTTGCTGCGGCGGTCCACGGTCGTCAGCGTCGAGCGTGGCAGTACCCAACAGCGGACGCGGTTGCAGAAGGTGGCGGCGTTCAACGAGGTGTACGACCGGATGTACGCGCCGTTGCTGGCGTCTCTGGCGAACGTCGATCCGATGTTGGCCATCGAGAAGCAGGTCGACGCGACGCGGAAGGTCTTGGGGATGCTGGACCTGAACGAGTACGAGAGTCTGCTACCGGACGTCGAGCGCCTGAAGGCCGCGATGCTGGCCCAGCAAGAGGCGCAGGCGGCCCAAGCGGCGGCAGGGGTTCCACAGGAGGCCGAAGTTGCCCAGGTATGACCGATTCTGCCCGACGTGTAAGCATCGGTGGGAGACCGTCGAGCCGATGGACGGGCCCGTGCGCGTCATGTGCCCCAAGTGCCGAGGGCGCAAGGCCAGGCGTGTACCGGCGGCACCCGCATTGCACACGGACACGAACCTGAGCGAGCGCATCAAGCGGTCGGCGGCGATGGCGGGCGAGAGGGTCCAAACGCGGACAGACCTGCGGCGGTTTGAACGGTCCGGCATGGGCTTTGTCAACGACCGAGACCTCGATCATTACCGGCGCAAGCGCGGAAAAGCACCGAGAGAAGCGCTTGACGCAGCGGTGAAGCGGGCGAATAGTCCCATAGAGATTACGAGCAGCAAACGCCGACGCAGGCAGTCGGCTTGAATCGTGACAACTGAATAGCCCCGGCGACGGGCCGGTCGCTCCGGTCTAACGTCGAGAGAGTTCCAAGACCCTGACTCCGCATGCGGGGAGTCGGGGTCTTTCTTTTTGTCGTCGGGGCAGAGACTTCCGGACACCCAGCCAACCAGGCTGGCCCGAGAGCATAGGAGGGTAGCACGATGGCCAAGCAGACCGACACCGATACCGCCCAGCCGGGCGCCGGTGAGGAAGGTCAGCCGACGGCGACGTTGGACACCCTGTCTGACGAGCATTTCACGGACGAGGTGTTGAACCCGCCACCGGTGAGTGAGGCCGGGGCCGACAAGGCCCCGGAGACTGACGCGGAGACCGATGCGGACCAACCCAAGGGCGAAGCAACCGACACGGACCCCAAAGCGGATGCGGGCGCCGCCGGAGACGAGACCGGCACCCAGACCAACGCTGAGGAGACGCCCGAGTTTGATGCGGATGCCTGGGCGACTGCCGCCGGAATCGACCGCGATTTGGTGAAGGGTTGTAAGACCGACCGGGAAGCGCTGGATCGGGTAGCGAAGCGGCTGAAACATCGTCAGGACCTGTCGGCCAAGCAGGAACGGGAGTTGGGCGAGTTGCGGAAACGGGCCGATGCGCCCCCCGCAGCGGCCGCGACGCAAGCCGAACAGGCCCAGGTCATGCAGGCCATGACCGACGAGCAACGCGACGTTTACCTGACGTGGCATGACCAAGACCCGGTAGCCGCCGAGCGGTGGATGTACAAGCAGGTCGGCGAACCCGAAGCCAAGCGGATCGCGCAAGAGGTCTTCCAGGCCGAACGCGAGAAGGAGAAAGGCGAGCGGGACCAGGCGGCCATCAACGCGGAGTGGGATGCGTTTGTCGGGGAACATCCCGACTGGCCAGCCCACAACGATGCGATGAAACAGGTCTGCCAGGACATCGGGCGCGAGCCCGTCTACGAGGAAATGTACACCATCGCCCTTCTCTCGGAGTCCGACGCGCCGCTCTACCGTGACGTGGTGGACCTGATGAAAGCGGGTCTGACCTACGCCAGGGCGAAGCGTGCGGCCGACGCCGAACGGAAGGTCGGCGAGGGAGTCAAGGCCGCAACCACCAGGGCCGAACAGACAGCCGAACAAGCCGGGCGGGCGAGAACGACCACCGCCGGCACCCGTGCAACACCCGCCGCCAAGTCTTATGGGACGTTGGATGACATCCCCGACGAGGCTTTCGCGCCGGGTTCGGGCGTTTTGTAACCCACAACACGAAAGGAACCTGAGTCATGGCAACCGCAACCGAAAATACTCGCACCAGTACGATGCGAGAGAGCATTTCCAAGACGATCACGGAAGGCGTCAGTCTCATCTCGCCCACCGTGTATGTCTTGCTCAACGGCGTGCCCTCGCCCCGCATCCGGATTCCCCTCGGGGACAGGGCACTGAAACACGTCAAGTGGGCCCAGGGCGGGTCGAGTTACGACTGGCGCGTCAAGAAGTACCGGAGCAAAGCCAACACGAGCACCGGCCCGCTGCGGACCCGTACCTTTGTGCCGGTCGACCTGTTCGCCAACCCCAGCATCACGATGTACATGCACGACCAGACGTGGGGTGTTGGCGAAGGCGACCTGGAAGCCAACCGGCACGCCGGCCCGCAGAAGATCATCGACATCAAGAAGGAGTCTTTCACCGACGCGGTGTCGGCCGTCCAGACCGAGATCGCGTACAGCGTCTGGAACGTCAACGCGACGAACCAGGCCGGTGGCCTCGGCATGCTCTCGCCGACCAGCGTTGCCGCCTCCACGACCTATGGCGGCATCGCGATGGACGCCAGCACGACCAACGGCACCGACACGTTCTACTATTGGCGTCCGCAGGGGTATGGTTACGGCACCAAGACCATCGCCGGAAACCTGCCCGAACTCATCGGCGCCCTCAAGCGGCAGATGACGTTCTCGGCGGATTCCAGCGGGAAGGGCAAGCGGCTCGTGCCCGATTTCGCCGCCTGTGACGAAACGCTGTGGCCGTACCTCCTGGCCTACTACGACAGCAAGGCGTCGTTCAACATCGACAAGGCGGCCAACCTCAATCTCCTGGAGGACGGCAAGTTCGAGAACATCGTGATCAACGGCATCACGATGTTCTGGGACGAGTATTTTGGCGGGGCCACGGGCTATGTCGAAGCGGCGGCCACGACCGAGTTTTTGATGGGCACCTCATCCGAGTTCGAGTTGGTCACGACGCACACCAAGGCCGAGGGCCTGATCGTGACCCATACCACGGGCAAGACCGAGATGGCGTGGCTGGCCGGCCAAGGCGGCGTCGCCATCACCGGCAAGCAGGCGCCGGTCTTCCGCAACCCCCGGAGTTTCCAGGTGTGCTACGACACGTAGCCTGGAAACCGAACACCAGGTCCGAGTGACCTGGAAACTCAACAGGAAGGAGCACAGGAATGCGATTCCTCAATCCAGTCGAAGCCGCGAAAACCACGCTGGTTGCGGTCGGCACCCAAGTCGGCCCCATCGGCACCGTGGCCGCCATCTGGGATCCGACGTATGGCTCGCAGCGGGCGGTGTACTGCTACATTCAGGACGCCGTTACCACGGCGAACAACTCACCCGTGTTCACCGATCCGACCTCGGGCCGGTGGTACGTCGACGAGGACGAGAACGAAACCAGCGTCGTCGGCCAGGAGTTCTGCGTCGGCGGGTTCCTTTGCAGCCCGGTGAACGCGGCCGCCGCCTACGGCTGGGTGTTGACGGCGGGGTACAACAACCTGGCGGGCGTCAGCGACGGCACGGTCGACGCCGGGTGTGTCGTCTACCCGTCGGATACCGACGGCACCTGGCTTGGCGTCGCCTCGACCCTCGCGGGCGGCGACACCGCCCCGGCGATCTTCTACGGCGGCTACAAAGTCGGTGTCTGCGAGGTGGCTGACACCAGCAACGTCGTCGCGGCCGGCAGCATCATGTACGGCTCGGTCTGGGGCAACTTGCCCGTCACCCTCTGCTAAGACAGGCCAACGATGGCGGGGGGCGGCCGCGGTCGTCTCCCGCCACCGACATGCGGGAAGGTCGGTGACGTGAAGACCATCTGCATGATCCCGGCCAGGATCGGCAGCGTCCGCGTCAAGCGGAAGAACCTTCGGGAACTCTCCGATGGCGTGACGTTGCTTGGCCATGCCATTCAGACCGCCCGGGCCGTGCCGGAGTTTGACGAGGTCTGGGTCGATACCTACGACCAGGAATTGCAGGACGAAGCGGTACGGTACGGGGCCAATGTCCATGTTCGGGCCAAGGCGCTCAGTCTCTCGGGCACAAGCACCGCGTTCAAGGTTGAGTTTTTGAACTTTCATCCGTGCGACTGGTGCATGGTCTTGAACACGACCTCGCCGATGCTCTCGGCCGAGACGGCCAGCCGATTCGTGCGGACGTGTTGGGGCACGATGGCGACGGTCGTTCATTCGGTCGAGTCGTTGCACGCCGTGTTCTTCTTCATGGGGCACCCGGTCAACGTGAGCCGGGCCGAACACGCCGACACACAAGACCTCATTCCGCTGACGCAGGTGGTCTGGGCGATGACGGGGATTCAGCGCGCGGCCTACCTGGCTGACCCGGTGCATTCGATTTGGCCGGAAGGGCGGACGCAGTTCTTTGAGATGCCGGCCGACGAGACGGTGGACATCGACACGGAAAGGGACCTGGCGTATGCCCAGTACCTCTACGCCGCGCGCCAAGCGCGTGGCCCTCGTTAGCGAAGGACCGACGGGCAAGGACTTCCCCGGCCCCGATGGATACGACGAGATCGTCGGGGTCAATGGGGTAGTCTCGCTATTCGAGTGTACCTGGTGGGCGTTTTGTGACCCCGAGTTTTATATGTGGCACGCGCAGAACAAGCCGATCCGAATCCTGACGGGGCGGCGCCTCGAACTCCAGGTCAACGCCGGGAACTTGCGGGCCAAGGGGATGCCGGGCCGGTTCCACGATGATGTGAAAAGCGGCCGGCTGATCTTCTCGGACGAGTTGCCCCTGTTGCCGCCCATGCCCCGGTCGGTGCCGATTCACGGTGCCGGGTCGCAGAAAGGCACGGCCCGGTGTGACCACTATGGCGGGCTCATGGGCATGTTGGCGGCGTGGGTTGCCGGGGGGCGCGGGGCGACCGTAGATGTCTGGGGCGTCGACCTGGGCGGCATGCTTGATGCCCATGGCGCCAAACAACCCGGGCGGCACCCGGGGCGATGGGAAGGCGAACGCCGGATTTGGGATGGGGTGCTGGAGGGGTTTAGGCGGTCTGGTGAACTCATCATCAACTGGACGCCACCGGAGGAACGCTGATGGCGACGCTCGCGGAGTTGCAGACCTATTGCCAGCGACACGGTTGGCGGGATTCGACCACGGCCGGAACGACGCAACTGGCCGCGTGGATCAACGACGTGCTCAAGTTCCTGGCTATCGAGCGACGCTGGCCATTCTACGAGACGCCGGGGTATTTCAATCTGACGGCACCTTACACCACGGGCACCGTGGCGATGACGGCAGCCAGCACGGCACTGGTTGGAACAACGACTACCTGGGCGGCAGGCATGGCCGGGCAAGAGTTCTGGACGACCGAGGACGGCAACCGGGTGTACATGATAGCCACGTTCACGGACACGACGCACCTGACGCTGAACAGCGCCTACCTCGGCGACACGGCCTCGGGCAAGACGTATTCCATCCGGTACGTCCGGTACGCCGCACCGAGCGATTGGGGGCAGGAAGGGGTGTTCTATCTGGAGGATGGCCGGGAACTGTCTTACGAGCCGCTGGAACTGTCGGAGTGGCATCGCCTGCGGTTGCTGGACCGCGGCACGACGTCGTACCCCGAACGGATCATGCACCACAACCTGGCCGGGACCGATTACTTCTACATCGACCCGGCGCCCAGCGTGGCCAAGGCGATTCGGTATACCTACTGGCGCGTGCCGGCAACGCTCACGAGCGGGAGTGACGCCGCCGACATCCCGGCATCGTTCCGGGGTCTGTTGCACCTTGCTCTGCGCCTGCGGCTGTCTGTGGATGACAACAACGCGGGGCTGGAGGCGATGCAAACCAGGGAGTACCAGCGCGAGATCGACAAAACGTTCGTGTCGCAACAGCCGCACGGGCCGTTGCCGATTCGGGTTGGTGGCGGCAGGGCCGGTGGCAAGGTGCCGCTGGGCGGCCTCGGCAACATCTTCCGCATCGACTCAGGATACGATTGATGGCGACGACGCAGACGCTTGAAGAAAGTTACTGGTGGAATCGGCGACAGGGTTCCCTGGACGCCCGGGCCGAGCGGGGTGTGCGCCGATGGTTCAAGGTGCCGCGCGTCGCGTTCGATGCCCTCAAGCCGTCGATGGGCGATACGGCGTATGACGACTCGACTCTCGTTGTGACTGCTGCGAAGAGCGGCGGGATCATCTCGGCTACGCTTGAGTGGCTGGTGGTCGAGTACGTTACGCCAGGGACGGGGGGTGCGGTGTGAGCGTACCTTCAACCTGGACGCTGGCTTGGGCACAGTCAAGCGCGGCGAGCGACGAACGCCGGGGGAATGTGTACGACGTGGCGTACCGGGCGCCCGTGGGTACGACCCTGGCCGGTGCGCGCGGCCGGGTGCCGCATGGAACGACGTACCCCGGCGAGTCGGGTACGTTCGCCTCACGTCTCACGCAGGCGCGGGTACAACCGGACCTCAAGACCGGTCAGGTGCTCGTGACGTACCACTACGACCCGCCGACGCTCGATGACGTGCTGATTAACGACACCAACAAGGTGCTCGTGTCGGCACGCAGCGCCGAGTCGGTCGAGCGGCCGGTGGTCGACCTGAACGGGGATTACGTCTGGCACCATGAACGCGACCCGGACGGGGGCCCGTCGCACAAGTGGCAACCTGTCAAGGGTTCGGGCCTGCGGTACGACCAGCGGATACAGTTTCGGACGCGGTTCGCCAAGCCGTACCAGATGGGCGGGTACCTGCTCTCGTACCACAACACGGTCAACGGGGCGTACTACTCGCAGTACTGGTACTGTGCGACCGGCACGCTCCGGTTCGCGGGCTGGGCCAAGGAACGGGCCAGGACGACGCAGCAGTTGTGGCTGTACGATGCGTTGATTTTCTACAACCCAGAGGGCTGGAACAAGGAAACGCGGGTCGAGCGGTACGAGTACCGGGCCTTCAAGGTCCGCGTGCGCGACGAGGCCGGCGACTTGCTCGGCGAGTCGTATGTAAAAGAAGTGGGCGACTGGTTCCCGACCGGGGAGCAATACGACGCGGAGTTCTACGACCGCAAGCAATGGCCCCTTATTTTGGGCAGTTATAACTGGTGACGCGATGGCGGAAGGCGAAATGAACGACGACCGGCTGGCGACTTTCGACGCGCGCCTGCGTGCGCTCGAAGCGCGCGGGAGCGATGCTTCGAGCGGGCCGAGTGTGGGCGGGGCGCTGGAACCGCGACAGGCGCTTGAGGGGCCGATGCTCTTCCCCGGCCCGGTCGGGTTCTGGGCGCGGCTGACATCGCAGAAGGTGGCAAAGGGCGGCTACTATTCTTGGGAACGCCTGACGTGCGATGCTTCGACGGCTGTCGTTCCTGCCGAAAGTGGCACGGACAACGCGAAGGAAGTCAACGCCGTGGAGGATCTGTACGTTGACGCGACGACCGGTACGGTTGTGTGGCTGGAACAAGACGGCACGAACGACCCCGCCGAGTACCGCTTCGTGATTTTGCCGAAGGCGACGACCCAGTACCAGGTTCTCGCGGCCAACGCGGCAGACCTGATTTGCAAGCCGGATTGGGTGAGGGCTCACTGATGGGGTGGTCTGTTACCAACTGGGCGACGAATCCCGATTGGGCCTCTGCCGCCCTCTTGAACGAGTTCGTCGATGCAGTGAACGAGCGAATCACGGCGCTCTGCATCGGAACGCCGGTTGCCGCGGTCGTTGCGGGGGACGATGTGCAGAAGGTCGGGGCGGCCCCTCTCGGCCCTCCGGGGCCTATCCGTGCGTGCCAGGAGGCCGTCGAGGCGATGTTTACATACTTCGTCCGGTCGCACGATGCCGGCGTAAAGCGTAGCCTTGATCATTGGGATGGCGGCGCGGCGGCCGTTGGCGAAGGGTATGGCGACTTCATTACCCTCTTCGCAGCGGCTGGGCTGTCAACAACACACTGGCGAAGGTACGTGGATGCCCCGGCGTCAGAAGGCGGAACGCCATTGACGGGGCTCCAGGCGATAGGCGACATTATCGGGCCGTGGCTCTTCGAGGACCTCCAGAAAATCCTCAATGTGCTGATCTGGTTGACCGGTTGCGAAGCGGCGTCGGGCGAGAACGGGTTGCTGTACTATGGACAAGGCCTTGAAGCATCATGGGCGGATGCCAAGGCGGCTGCGGAAGCCGCGTGGGCAGATACTGAATGGGGTTCGACCTCATCTTCCGCCCTTGCAGGTGGACAATACCCCGTTTACCCCGGACCAAAATATGGGGCCACGATCTTCAGGTACGCCCAGAAAATGAAGGTCTTGGACGGGGCCGACACGTCGATGGTTCGGCGCGTGGCATGGTACGCAAAGACGACGGCAGGGGGAGTATGGGACGCCAACGGCGACGACGTTCAGGAAAACCTCTGGTCGAATTGGCTCACGGAGAACTACGCGATCGGAGTCGATGCCGTGACGACCGTAACCCTCGGTGCCTTTATGACAAAACCGACATGGTGTGCGGACCCCCTCGTGCCTGGCGGCACAGGTAGGGGATATCTGGCTTCGTCGCCGTACAGGGCCAACATCATCTCTTGGGACGTGGCCGGGGGTTTTGTGTACCGATAGGGAGGCTTCTCATGGCCTGGACAGACGCAACCGCAACGTACTACTGGGCGGGTACGGACGCCGACGAGGATTACCAGAACGGGACCGGGGGTAACTGGGTCAGTTCAACCGGCGTCGTGGCCGGGGCCGGTCTGTACCCCGGCAAGACGGCGGCCCATGCCGACAGTATCGTGCTGCCGTCCTACGCGGAGAGCGCCATCACGGTCAACGTCGACAACTCGGCCGGTGGCGGCACCATCGTAGACGTGACGGTGGAGGATGGGTTTGCGTTTGCCATCGCCAGCCGCGCCGCACCCTTGTACCTCAAGTCGGCCGGCACCGGCGTCTGGCGGTTCGATTCGGAGGACAATGGCGACATCTGGATCGTGAGCGGCACGGCGGCGGTCGCGGCTATCCACGTCTTGCGGACCTCATCGAGCGACGACGCCCTGCATCTCGTGTTCGGCGGGGCCGCAGCGACCTTGGCGAACATCATGGGCGGGAACGTGACGTTCGATACCAACCTCTTCGGCGTGACCAATCTGGGCGTGGCCACGGTCAACGTGAACCGGCAGTCGGGCGGGTCGGAACCCACGGTCAACATCGATGCCCCGGTCGGCACGGCGTTGAACGTGTACGACGGGGCGGTGTACTGGAACGGCGGAACCGTGACCTTGTTGGACGAGCGCGGCGGCGTCGTCAGTTGCGAGAAGTCCACCACGGCCCGGACGTTGACGAACGCGAACTTCCGAGGCGGCACGTTGGACCTGCAAACGGGCGTTGCCGAGACGGTCACGGTCACGAACCCGATTGCGGTCTTGGGCGGCGACACGCAGAACATCCGATGGGACATCGGGCAGACGGTGAGTTTCACATAGCCCTGGACGGAGGCAGATCATGCCAGGAATGGGACGTGGTACACGGATGGAACGGCTCACGGCGGCGGCGCGGTTGGACAGCGACACCAAGCGCAAGTCCGATCGGCGACGGGCCATGATGGAGGCCGACGCGATTCTGGCGCGGTCCCAGGCGGCCAATCAGCGGGCAACGCCGCCGGCCAGCCTGAATCCCGAGGGTCAAGACCTCGCTACGCTGATGCCGTCTGGCCCCCAGCGGACGGGGCTGATGGAAACCGGGATCCTCGAGAGCGGTGCGCCGCCTGGCGTGACGGCCGGGGCGAGTGACTTGGGGCGACGACAACAGAGGATGGGCGCCCAGGCGTACAACCCCGCCGAAGCGGGTGCGCGGGGCCGCCTTCTGCGCCGGGCGTCTGAGGCCAACAGGAACCCCTGGAAGCAGGCCGACGCGGCGGCCCGAGCGGTCGTGTTGCCGCCGGGGCAGGGGGACCAAACGGCAAGCATGACGCCGCAGGCACAAGGCGAAGTCATGCAAGGCATCGCGGGGCAGGGGTTGCGGCAACGCATCCTGGCCGACCGCTTGAACGCTCAAGCACGCGGGGCGCTGGGCGGCACACCGGCCGTTGAACCCGTGGCGCCGCAGACGACGGTATCG
>CAYOCZ010000031.1:0-15919 GCA_964402475.1 uncultured bacterium
ACCTTGACTCTCGTCCTTCAGCCGCTAGAATCGACTCCGCCTGTGACAATGAATTCCTGGAGGACAAATGCCATTACCTAAAAGGCGACATTCCCATACGCGTGGCCGCAAACGTCGCACCGGCTGGAAGCTGGCCGCTCCGACCATCGTGGACTGCCCGCACTGCCACGAACCGAAGCTGCCACACCGCGTCTGTCCCCATTGCGGGTACTACGCGGGCAAAGAGGTCATATTCGTCGAAAAGGAGAAGAAGCGGAAGTAACGCTCCGGGTCGCGGTCGCACTGCCGGATAGAACCGATGAAGATCGCGCTTGACGCAATGGGCACGGACGACGCACCCGCGGCCGAGCTCGCGGGCATCGCGCTGGCGCTGGATGAATGGAAGGACCTCGAGGTCGTGCTCGTCGGCAAGCCCGGTATCATTGATGCCGAGACCGTGAAAGGCTACTCGGGTCGGCTGGAACTGGTCCCGGCCGGGGAAGTCGTCGGCATGCACGAGTCGCCCAATGAAGTCGTCAAGCGCAAGCGCAACTCGTCGATCGCGGTCTGCATGGACCTGATGAAGCAGGGCAAGGTTTCGGGCGTCGTCAGCGCTGGCAACACCGGCGCGATCATGGCGTTCGCGTTGACGACCCTGGGCGTCGTGCCCGGCGTTCGCCGCCCTACGCTCGGGGCTCTCTTCCCGACGATCAAGGGCAGCACCCTCGTGCTCGACATCGGGGCCAACGTTGACACCAAACCGCTGCAACTACTCCAGTTCGGGATGATGGGCACGACCGCCGCCAGCTACCTGTTCAAGAAAGCCAATCCCTCGGTCGGGCTTCTGAACATCGGCCAGGAGGACTCGAAGGGCAACGAATCGACCTTCAACGCCTACCAGCTCTTCAAGCAGCACGACATGAACTTCGTAGGCAACGTCGAGGGCAACGCCATCCTCAAGGGCACGGTCGACGTGGTCGTCTGCGACGGGTTCGTCGGCAATGCGCTGCTCAAGTATGCCGAGGGTCTTGCCGAAGTCCTCACCGGCCTGCTGGAGGAGTATCTCGAATCCGAGTCCAAGTACCGCATGCGGCGCTGGCTGTCGAAGCCGGTGCTCCGCGAGTTCATTGAGCGGATGGACTACCAAGAGCACGGCGGGGCGTTGCTGCTCGGTGTGCTCGGCACGGTCGTGGTCGGGCACGGCCGTTCTTCACCCCGCGCCATCATGAACGCGCTCCGCTCCGCCGCCACCGCGGCCGAGGACAAGCTGGTCGAGCACATCCGCCACCGCTTCGCCCAAGCCGCGCAACCCGCATGAAGAGATTCGCGATTGCCGAATGTCGAGTGTCGATTGCCCAAGTCTTGACTTCTGGCTTCTGGCTCTTGGCTTCTGCAGCGCTGCTCCTTTCTTCTGCCTGCAATACGCTGCCTGTCGGCTATGACCAGCTTGGCGACCGCGTGACCGGGACTGCCGACACGACGTTGCTTCCGGACTCGGCCTCCAGCTACGCGCGCTACGTCCCGCTCGGGGGCTCGAGCATTCTCCACCTGGGAAGGGACACCTCCTACGTGTCGCGGCTCGTCCTCCGGTTCTCGATACTGGACACGATGAACCTCGACTCGATCACGTCCTTCCAGCTCGTTCTCCATCAGCGGGACACCCTGGCGACTATGAGCTTCATCTGCCGCCCTTGCTCCTCGGAATGGACGGAGAGCGGCGTGTCATGGCGGATGGCTGACTCGTTCAACCATTGGCTGACCCCGGGCGGCGACTTTCTGCCCGACACGTTGGCGACGGGCACCATGGCCGGCGACAGCGCCATGATTAACTTCAGGTATGCCGGGCTCGACTCGGCGCTACAAGCAACAATCCGGAACTGCGGCATCGGCATCTTCCCGCAGGACACCGGCTTTGTTGTGATTCACTCCGGCGTGAGCACGACCACGGCCCCGCGGCTTCGCGTTACCTACACCAATAGCGGCAAACAGACCCAGCGCGTCATCAACGACATTGCCGATGCCAGCCTGATTGACACGGTTGCCACGCGCTCGCAGCCGTTCGACCTGCTGGTCGGTTCCGGTGTGGCATTCCGCACCTGGCTTTCCTTCAACATCGACTCGATTCCGGCCGAGGCCACGATTGCCCGTGCCGACCTCAAGTTCAAACCGGAGACAAAGTACCGCCGCACCGAGACGATTGTGCTCGGCGCCTCCCGCCTGACCGAATCCTTCAGCCTCAAGGGCGCCTATGCCCGGTACGAGAACCTGCCGAGTTCGTATGCCACGTACGTGGTGCCCGCGGACAGCGACAGCGTCGTCACCATCGACATCCGGTCCCTGGTCCAGCTCTGGACTGGCCGTTCGGATACTCTGCACAACTACGGCCTGCTCATCACTGCCTCACCCGAATGGTCGGAGCTCTTCCGGCTCCGCATTCCCCGCTCCGGCCCCAACGCGCCCACGCTCGAAATCCAGTACGTCCGCCCGCCGGAGGACAGATTCAAGTGAGGACATTTCAGATTCTAGATTGCAGATTGCAGATTGTCCGAAGTCGGGTGATTCTGACTTCTGCAGTCTGCCTTCTGATCTCTGCCTTCGCCTGTCCTTCGATTGCCCAGTCCTTCTTCAACTCCCGCGGCCTCGGGGAAATCACACCGAGCGGCGACGCGCGCATCGCGGCGCTGGCCGAGCCCTCTGCCCTATCCACTCTCAATCCCGGCATCTTTGTCGACCTCAATCAGACCTCGTTCCGCGTCACGGCAATCGGCACGGCGATCCTGGGCACTCAGGGCGGAAACAGCCGCCTTCTCCCTGACGCCCGGCCTGCGGCATTCGACGTCGCGACGCCGCTGCCCTTCGGCACGTGCCTGTTCGGTGGCATCAACCAGAAATTCAGTCAGGACTTCGACGTTTGGTCCGAATCCCTGGCCGATACGGCATACCGCCGCCACATCATCGGCCGAGGCGGGATCTACGCGCTCCGGGCCGGGCTTGCCAAGTCGCTTTTCGACAAAGTCTGCGTCGGCGTCGAATTCAATCACGTCATGGGCGGCTCGCGGGAGAAATGGCGGTTCGAACTGGAAAATGGCGGCTACACGTCAACCGACACCATCGAAGTCGACTACGCAGGCAACACCTTCAAGGTCGGGGGCTCGTTCCAGAGTCGTGTGTTCTCGCTCGCCGGATACTATGAGCCGCCGCTGAACCTAAGCGCGCATCGCTACAAGCGCGTCCATGGTGTCATCGAAGACTCCACGCGCACCTATGCGCTGTCACTGCCCCATTCGCTATCCTTTGCTGCGGCGTTCAGCCCGGTCAGCCGGCTCGGAGTCGACCTGGGACTGACGCTCAATCCGTGGCGCGGCGCGACCATCACACGAGATGACGGCGTTTCCGACCTCGGATACAAGAACGTCTGGCGTGGCTCAGTCGGCGCGGAATACAGCATTGACTCAATCCATCCGGTTCGGCTGGGCTACTCTCAGCAGACCTGGTACTACAACGCGGGCATGTACGGACGGGCTGACCCGATGCCCATCACCGAGAACGGCATCCACTTCGGCACCAGCGTGCCAATCCCCAAGTTCGGCTCGCTGGACATATCGGGTGAGATCTTGTTCCGCAACTCGCCCGTTCTGAAAGAGGCCGCCGGCCGATTGATGCTCACTCTCGCCTATTCCGAGGCCTGGGCCAAGCGCACCCGCCGCTGGGGCTACTAGCCCGCACCTCGGTTCTACCGAAACCCATCTAGCCCATCACGCCCGGCCCGCGTCTGCTTATTGACACTTCCGACGCCAACGGGTAACCTCACATGTAGTATTGTGATGCTGACCAAAGACCGACGACGACCGTGTGGGGTGGCCTTCTGCTCTCTCCTGCTTATGCTGGTGCTGCCCGTAATCGGGACGACAGCGATTGCCGGTTTGGTCCTGACCGGCAACGAGTGGTTCGAAGTCGCGCCGCTGCCCGGCCCGCGCGCCTTCCACATGACCGCCTTCGCCGCGACCAGTTCCGGGCCCCGGGTCTACGCAATCGGCGGCCAGCGTTCACCCTCCGACACGATGGAACGGCTGTGCAGCGGGTATTCGCCGCAGTCGAATTCGTGGCGTCAGCGAGCCGCCATGAACCAGCGCCGCGGCCTAGGGCAAGCCTGTGCCCTGAAAGGGAAGGTCTGGGTCCTCGGGGGCGCGCGCACGTTCGGGACCGGGCTGGCCGACGTCGAAGTCTACGACCCGGCTACCAATGCTTGGACTGTCGGCCTGAGCATGCCGGAGAGCCTCCATGACTTCGGAGCGGTGGTATGGCGTGACAGCCTCATATTCATCCTTGGTGGCGGGAGTTGGCATCCCTCAATGCCTCCGACCGCGACGGTCAGGCTCTTCGACCCGACGCTTGGGATCTGGTACCAAGCGACATCTCTGCCTGTGCCGCTCGGTGCCATGGCCTGCGGTATCGTTGGCGACACGCTGCTCGTGGCGACCGGCTGGACCGACTCGGGCCCGACCAACCGGGCCTGGAGTGGTATCCTCAACCCGGCAAATCCCAGAGTCATCTCCTGGCACGAGCTTGATACTCTACCTGGGCTTCGCCGCTGCCGCGCCGCCTGCGGGGCCGCCAACCACGAGCTATACGTCATCGGCGGGCTTGTGTTGGATGCCAGTTCGTCTCTCGGGCTTCACTCCTCAGCCTTCAGCCTTAATCCTGACGGCTTCTCCGCGCTCGCTGAGGTCTGGTCGCTCGCAGGCAGCAACCAGTGGACTCCGCGTGCCGAGAAGCCACACGCGGTGTCCTGCGTATCCGGCTCCGGCTCGGATGCATCCGGCCACATCTATGTGCCGGGTGGCTACACCGGTGCAGCGCCTTACCTGCAGACGACGGAGTACCTCGACCTGTCCAACTACGGTCACGACGTCGGCGTGACCGGCATCGTCTCGCCTGTGGGGAGGCTGGTCCCGGAAACCACCTGTCCAGTCTCGGTCACGGTCCGCAACTTCGGCACCGCCGAGGAGGACCTGAACGCACATATCACGGTTCTCGACTCACTGACCCAGTCGCCGGTATTCAGCGCGGACACGTCGCTGGACCTCGCGCCGGACTCAAGCCGCCTCATCGAGTTCGGCACGTTCGTGCCGCCCGGGCAGACCGTGTTCCATACCACTGCCTTTGTCAGCATCGCCGGCGACCAGAACCCGGACAATGACACACTCCGCGCGCGCTCGCGCACCACGCTCGGCAGCGACCCGGACGGATTCGGCTACGTCTACAAGTCGACACAGGAACCCGACAACCTGGCATTCTCCTGGTTCGACCCGTCCGGTGGAACCGTGATTGACAACTGGGACCCGAACGGGGATGAGGGCACGTCCCGCCGCAGACTGCCGTTCCAGTTCAGCTTCTACGGAAGCGCGGTCGACCGGGTCTACGTCTGCACCAACGGCTACCTCCAGACCTCGGACAACATTGCCGGTCTCAACTTCCCGCTGCCGTATGAGGGCATCACCGACATCATCGCGCCGTTCTGGGACGACCTCTCGGTCCGCGATACCGGCCATGTGTACGAGAACTTCACCACCGACCAGGCGGTCTACACCTGGGTTGAAGCTCGCCGGTCTCCACCGGACACCGGCCGACTCGCCTTCCAGGTCATACTTCAGCTCAACGGCGACATACGCTTCAACTACCTCGATGTCACCGCTGACGCCACGAGCAGCACCATCGGAATCCAGGGCCGCGACGGCAGTTGGAACTGGTACCAGGAGTACGGGTACAATGCCGACCCGTTGAAACACGTGCCGACCAGTTTGACCAGCATCCTGTTCGACGCCCCGCCGATCGGCATCAAGGAGGAGCAGAGCTCCGGCATGCTGCCGGTCGAGCTTCAGGCCCCCTCAATCTGCCGTGGGCCGGTTCGCATCACCGTCGGCGCCGAAGTCCGTTCCCTCCAGGTCTTCAACGTTTCCGGCTCCCTCGTCCGCACTCTGACTCCTAACTCCCCACTGCTGTATGACCGTGGGCGCGGCACGCGCCTCACTGCTAACTCCTTCACCTGGGACCGCCGCGACCAGCAGGGGCGGTTACTTTCCGCCGGAGCATACCTGCTCCGGGCCGCCTCGCCTCAAGGAGATTTGACCCGGAAACTCATCCTGCTAGACTAGTTGCCCTTGAGCATAATCGTAGCTGTATCTGTTCTCTTGGGGCTCTGGGGACAGTCCCCGTTCGGGGACAGTCCCCGTGATATCGCCCGCACGCCGAGGCGCATGGCCGTAATACGGCTCCCGAACCACGCCGCGGTCTACAGCCTGCCGCGCGGTCTGGAAATCCACGGAGTCACCGACAGCACGGTCAGCATCGTGGCGACCGACGACGAACTGGCGAAGCTCAGCGCGCTCGGCTACTCTCCCAAGATCACGCTGGACGACTACCAGGCCTGGGCCGATTCGGTCCTGCTGGCCTACCGAACCTACGCGCAGGTCTGTTCGACCATGGCCGCGCTCGCTAATGACTACCCGCTCATCTGCCGGCTCGAGACGCTCGGTTTCTCAGTGCAGAACCGCGCTATCTTGATGATGCGAGTGACCGACAACCCGCAGACCGAGGAAGCCGAACCCGAGTTCCGCGTCGTCGGTCCGCACCACGGAGATGAGAAGATCGCGAGCGAAATCGCGCTCTCGTTTCTGCAATACGTGCTGGCGAGTTACGACACCAGCACGGCAGTCCACAACATGGTGGACTCGACCGAGCTCTGGATCATCCCGATTCTCAACGTGGACGGCCACGTCGTCAACCACCGCGCCAACGCCAACGGCATCGACCTGAACCGCGACTACGGCTACCGCTGGAGCGGAATGGGCAACAGCCCGAGTCCGTTCTCGCAGGTGGAGACGCGCCTCATCCGGCAGCACGGCATCGACAACAACATCGCTATCGAGTTCGAGTACCATTCGACCGCATCCTATATCAACTACCTCTGGGACAACCACCCTGCCGACCCGCCGGACTCGGGCTTCATCCTCGCGCTGGCTCAGCAGTACGCCGATTCGACCTACGGCTCGCGCACGACCGAGCTCGAACCCATCAACGGTTACGACTGGTATGAAGTGGACGGTTCCTGCCAGGACGCGAGCTTCGGTCTCTTCGGCAATCTCGCCTATACGATTGAAACTAAGGAGCCGGCCCCGCAGGCAGAAATCGACTCCATCTGCGTCGCCAACCGCCGCGCCCTGCTCGGCACCGTTCGAGCCTGCCGCCTAGGGATCAATGGCGTTGTCCGCGACTCGCTGACCGGCTCGCCGCTCTTTGCCCGCATCTCGGTTGACAGCCCGCTGCGCTGGGACTGCTACTCCGACCCGGCTCTTGGCGATTTCCACAAGCCGCTCCCCGCCGGCACATACACGCTCATCGCGCACGCCCAAGGCTTCCTGCCCAAGACTGCAGCCGGTGTCATCGTGCCGGCCGGCGGAACGGCCACCGCGGACTTCGACCTCGTTCCCGATACCTCCGGCAACGTCTACGTCGAGGAGATGGTCTGGCTGAACCACGGCGACCCGAACAAGGTCATGCCCACGACGTCCATATTCGCGCTGGGTGCGCCCGATGGCAGCAGCTTTTCGCTCGGCCGACGAGGCGACGTCTGCCTCAGCGCGGGACGCGGCCGGGCAATCACGAACGTGTCGGGAAACGACATCACGGTCTTTGACAGTGACAGCGTCGCGGACGGGTACTGGCTCTACGCCGGAAACGACTGGACCGGCCCGTGGACCAGCCTTGGCCACGCGGCTGGCACCTACTCATTCGACATCGGCTCATCCGGACTTGACTCAGCCCGCTACCTGCGCATCGTGTGCGACTCGACCGGCTCGTCCTCAGACCCGAAAGCCGGTCTCGACCTCGACGCGGTGTCCTACCCCGGCATCGGTTCGTCTTCCTCCCTCCTCCCTCCTCACTCCTCCCTGCCGATGGTCTTCCCCAGTCCGACCAGCCGGGTCCTGTACATCGCCGCCCCGTCGGCTAGCGGCAGGCTGGAAATCATTGACATTTCGGGCCGGGCGGTAAAATGTTACTCGACCGGAGGCAGCCCGAGGCTGTACGCAGTAGACATCGAGGCAGCCGGACTCCGGCCCGGTGTCTACCTGGCCCGTCTTGAGACAGCGGCCGGAACGTCACAGCAGAAGTTCGTCGTCGCCCGGCCTTAGACCGATATGGAAGGGGACTGCCCCGCACGGGGACTGTTCCCAAAGCTAGTAATACGTAAGGAGGTCCGTTCATATGAAGTGGTTCCTGACAATCGCCGTCGCGTTGCTGGCAATCGGTTGCGGCGCGCCTAAGCCCGCGCAACCGGCAGCCCAGCCGCCGACAGAGCCGCCGGCCCGGGCTGCTGACACTGCTCAGCCGGCCGCGCAGGTAGATACAACGACAGGCAATATCGTAACCCCGCCCCCGGCGGAAAAGGGCATCTTGAAAGACACACTCGTCGTCACCAAGCTTCCCGAGAACCTGTACATAACCATCAAGGTCAAGGACTACGGGACGATGAAGATCCAGTTCCACACCAAAGACGCGCCCAAGAACGTCACCAACGTGGCGAACCTCGGCATCAAGGGGTTCTACAACGGCCTGACGTTCCACCGCCTGATTCCGGGTTTCATGATTCAGGGCGGCGACCCGTCGGGCAACGGCACCGGCGGCCCGGGCTATACCGTGCCGGCGGAAATCAAGCGCCGTCACGAAAAGGGCTCGATGGCGATGGCGCGCACCGGCGACCAGGTCAACCCGGAGAAGCGTTCGTCGGGCAGCCAGTTTTACATCTGCTTCAAGCCCACGCCCCAGCTTGACGGCCAGTACACGGTCATCGGCCAACTGGTCGAAGGCATGGACGTGCTGGAGAAGCTCGAAAAAGTCCCGACGGGCGCAATGGACAAGCCCACGAAGCCGGTCGTGATGGAACTGGTTACCATCTCCACCGAATAACCGGCCCACAGTCGTCACGGCCCGGGCGTCCCTGCCCGGGCCGCTTCTCTTCTCCTGCCGGACTGCTACTCAACGACCGGCACCGCCGCGGCGCGGCCACTCCCTGACTCCAAACTGGCCTGGTTCAACATCCTGGAATCGCCGACCTAGGAAGCGCCGGGACCGGCGAACGGCAGAACGAACTCTGTCCGGCCGTGCTAGTCCGTTTCGTTGCTTGACAGACAGTCGGCTCACGGGATAATTCGACATGGGCTCGAGTGAAGACACCTCCGTGGCCGAGTCCGCGACCAGACCGACATCGACCGGCACGCCCAAGGCCGCGTCGTGCGCACTTGTCTACTCTGACGTCAGACATGTTCTCAACATCACCCGGATTCTGGAGGACATCGAGGAGGTGTTGTTCGAACACGGATTGGCCGCTCAACGCCTTGGCCGTGCCGCACGAACCGGACTCGCTCGCTCGGTGGAAGTGCTGATGGAAAGACTCGGGCTCACGCACCGTACCACGTTCGTGGTTGGATTGGAGCAACTAACCCGGCGCATGACCAGGGACTCAGAACCAAGAACATGGAACTATGAACCACGGACCGCCGTCGGCATCAACTTGTCCCTCAGCCTCGACGCAAGCCATGACCTCTGAGCACGATTCGCGTACGGGTCAGAGCATTCGCTTGGGCCGGCGAAGCTGGCAGCGGTGCTTGGCGCTCGTTCTCGTGCTACTGCCTCTTGCGTGCCATGTCCCTGCCCGGGCCGCGTCGGCCTCCGAGGCCCGACGGATTACCGTCATCCTCCGTTTTGACGACTACGTCCGGGCGTGTTCGAGTATCGGAACTGAACTGCTCACGGTCTTTCAGGAGCACAACATCCCCTGCACGTATGGCGTGATCCCCTACGCGTCCGGTACGTTTACGGATGACCCTGCGGACTGCGTGGCCATCGACCTGGAGACCGCAGGGAGACTGACTGACGCCGTCCACTCCGGTCTTGTGGAAGTCGCACTGCACGGTTTTACGCACAGTGCCAACGCGATCGCGCCGACGAGGCCCGTTTACGCGTCAGAGTTCCGGGGCCTTGGCTACTCCTCCCAACTCCGCATGTTGTCCGCCGGGAAAGCGACGCTGGAGAGCCTGTATCACGTGAGTGTGACCACCTTCATCCCACCGTGGAACAGCTATGACGAAAACACGCTGCGCGCACTAGAGGACCTCGGCTTCGAGGTGGTCTCGAGTTCCGGCCAAACATACGGCATCGCCGCGAGCGGGCGTTTTCAGAGACTACGGTTCCTGCCGTACACGTGTACACCAGGACACCTGCGGGAAGCCGTTGAATTCGCGCGAAATAGCTCAGATCCTGATCCGGTCATCGTCGTCTTGCTTCACCCCTTCAACTTCGTCGAGTACGACCGCGACCGTGGTCAATTCACCTGCCAATCCCTCGATGACCTGCTCTCCTGGCTTGCGGCTCAGCCCGACGTCGCAACACAGACGCTGAGCGGGGCGGCGAAGATGGCTCGGGACCTGAGCTACCACCGACTGCGGGTGTTCAACCGCCGCCGAGGAGCACGCCAGGGAAACGAGCCGCCTTACTTCACTGCACAGAACGCGAAGTTCTTCTTCTATCACTCCACGCCCCACGCGTCCAGAACGCGCACGGCTAGCTGGGGTCGTCTCATCCTGTTCTACTTGCTGCTGACCGCTGTCACGGCTGTCCTGTTCGGACTCGCTGCAAGACTGGCGTTCTCGAGCCGCATACCCGGTTCAGCACGCAGAATCGCGAGATACGCCACGGCGAGTCTCCTCGGGCTGTACATCATCTGCGTCAGCATCAGCGCTCTTACCAACCGTGCCATCCAACACAGGCACTGGTTGGTCCTTTCGGCGATGCTCGGACTGTGCATCGGGACATGGGCTGCCGCAAGCGTGGGTAACCGGCGTGGTTCACGGCGGCGCGAGCCGCTGCAGAGATGAGCGGGGTCTAACACGAACGGAATCTGCCGCGTTCTCGGGAAGCGGGTCAAGCCCACGCCCCAGCTTGACGGCCAGTACACGGTCATCGGCCAACTGGTCGAAGGCATGGACATCCTCGACAAGCTCGAAAGGGTCCCGACCGGCGCAATGGACAAGCCGACCAAGCCAGTTGTGATGGAGCAGGTCTCCGTCACCACTGAATAGGACAGCAACAGCGTTCACGACCCGGGCGTCCCTGCCCGGGCCGCATTGTTCTACTGCCGGGCCTGACACCGTCCGAATCCGAGCCCGCTTGGCCCTCGACGGATAAGACAAAATGTCCCCGAAACCCCGTTTGAAACCCCCTTCAGCACGAATTGGGCTTGACAGCCAATCTGAACGGTTCTAGACTTGCGGCAATCAGGGCGAGGTGATGACATGATAAAACCTAGGTTTTCTGCGTCAGTGGTCCTCGTGACTCTCTGCCTTGCGGCTGGGGCGTATGGCAGGTTGTCGTTCGAGGAACACGCAGCGGTTCAGGAGTCGCTGGCACGTGTGCATCCGAGGATGCCGAGGATGGTCGTTTGACCAGCCGGGGTTTCGGACTATGATGAGAGCATGACTAGGCTAGTCGCAGCTCTGTGGGTGATGGGATTGCTCGCTTTGGCGGCAGAGCCGGACTGGTACTACGCGAATCTGGACTCGATGCCGAGGTTACCGACCAACAAGTTGTTCTATCTTGAGCAGAAGGCCGGGCTGTGCCCGAAGCCGACCGACGACGGGGAATCGCTGAACGTACGTCTTGTGGGCAAGTGGGGCGGAGGGCCAAGCTGGGGCGTGACCGGGAAGGATACACTCGTCTATCTCTCGCGCGGGAGCGAAGTGGTCGTCATCAACTTCGCCGATACCGCCAATCCGGAGATTCTCAACTACATTCAAGCCAAGAGACTCGCAGGCAGGCCGGTGCTCGTGGATACGCTCCTTTACCTTGCGACCTCCGGCTACATCGAAGTCTTCAACGTGAAGGACCCGACCAGTGCACCGCGAGTCGGCAGGCTGGCGACGCCGGTCAGCGACATTGACGTAGAAGATACGCTGCTCTACAGCATCTCGGCAGACACGTTCCGGGTATTCGACTTCGCCGACCCGGCGAATCCGCATCTGGTCGGGGCCTGCGCGGACTCAGGCTATGCCCTGGACTACGACGGCGGCTATGCCTATCTCCGCGACCGCTGGGGCATGTACATCCTTGATGTGCGGAACCCGGCCAGCCCGCACCGTGTCGCATCTTGGGGAACTGACATCGCAGGCGTTAGGGTACGGGGCCACCACTGCTACGTGGCGCAAGGTTCGGCCGGCTCGGGTAACCTGTACGTGCTGAACGTATCCAACCCCGCTTCGCCGTGGCAGGAAGGCGTGCTCTCCGGCATTACCTGTGAGGGTATGTACCTCGTTGACACTCTGTTGTTCACACCCGAGTTCTACGTTGTGAACATCGCTGATTCGAGCCGTCCGACGCTGGTCGCGCAGGAGCCGGCAGGCGGTGGCGAGGCATGGGTTCACCCGTCGTTGAGATGGGGAGTCACAGCCGGCTGGACCGGAGGACTGCGAGTGCTGAACCTGTCGGATATCGAGAACCCGATGCTGGACACGACGATGCTGGAAGGCGACGAGACGTATTCCATATCGGTCTCCGGGCAGATTGCCTGTGTGACACACAATTCTCTGGGAGTGCTCCTGTTTGACATCAGCGACCCAACGCGGCCTCGCGAGGTCGGTCGCTGCGACACGGCAAGCATCGGGCATTGGCCGGCCCTAATCAACGCAGACTCGCTCGCCTACGCGGGCGGGTTCGTCACCTCTCCGCGTGAGGTTCTTCATGTTCTCGACATCTCCGACCCTGCGAACCCTGTGAAGGTCGGTGGCGGAGTGGGATTCAATCCCGTAGAGGCGATGGTGCTGCGAGACAGCTTGCTCTACTGTGCCGAGGACTACAAGTTCGAGGTGTTCAACGTGGCGAATCCGAGGCAGCCGGTGTGGAGGGGGAACTGCGATGCGTATGAGTTGGCATTGGATGCCTGCGTGCAGGGGAACTACGTCTATGTCACTCCCCATTTGCAGGTTTTCGATGTGACCAACCCTGCATCGCCCGTCAGAATCAGCGAGACGCCCGGGGTCACGACTCTTGGCGGCCTCGCCGTACGGGACTCGTTTGCCTACGTCGCCTCGGCCTATGATTCGCTATGGGTATTCAGCATCAAGTATCCATCAATGCCCTACCTACTCAGCGGAGTCTACTTGGGCAATTCCTTCGGCTACGACGTGACATTGCGGGGTTCATACGCCCATGTCGGGTGCTATGACTATAGGCTCTTCGACATTTCCTCGCCGGCAGCGCCTCGGCCGGCGGGCTACTACTCGACGCCATATAGGGTCATGAAAGTCGACTGTGATAGCATGTACGTCTATGCAGCCTGCTACCTTGCCGGAGTCTGCGTTCTTGAGCAGTTGCCGGCCGGCATCGCGGAGCCGGGACATGAGAACCTGAGGACAGGGCCGGCCTCGGTCAGGCTGGTGCCGAATCCTGTTTGCCGCTGGGGCCGGCTTGAATTGGGTCCGGCCGTCGGTTCGCACGAGATGGACGTGATGGATGCGCTCGGGAGGACCGTACTGGCACCAGTCGTCGCAGCTGCGACGGACGGAAAGGAGGAAATCGACTTCGAGAGTCTGAAGCCTGGTGTCTACTTCCTGCGGTGCAGAACAGGAAGGATTGATGCGTTAGTCAAGTTCGTCAAACTATAGGAGGATGGTATGGAAGCGACTGTGCGTCCGAGGCTTACGGCAGTGGCGATTGCTATAGCCGTCAGCCTTGGGATAGCAGCAACACGGGCCTACTTCGTAGAGCCCAAGACATCTGCGAACGGCTGGACTCCGCGATGGGGCCACGTCGGGCAATCGTTCGTTGCCAACGTTGACAGCATCTATTATCTGGAGTGGTTCGTGGGAGAGCTGAGCCAGCCGGGGCTATACGAGTTCGAAATCACGCAGAACGGTCAGTTCGTGTGCGGAGGGGAGGAGTCCGTACCGGCCCGCGGCTGGAAGTGGTTACGGTGCGACAACTTCACGGGTGACCTGCAGTTCACCAAGGGCAAGGACTATGTTCTGAAGGTCAGCCATTCGGGCGGAGATTCGGTCAACTTCGTGTACAGGACTGACAACCCCTACCAATACGGGGTGATTTCGGTCGGTGGCGGGCAGCCGCAGCCGCCGCCGCAGACCAGTCATGACCTCGTCGCCCGGGTCGTGGGGCGGATGAATCCCGTGAGCGACGTCTGGCGGGCGTGCGTGAACTTCGGGAACGAACCCAATGTAGATACGGCTCTGGCTAGAGCTGACACCATCGGCATCGAGTGGCTAAGAGACGACTTTGAGAACATGAAGACTTGGGAAGACGACACCGTTCCAGCTATGAACATCTACCGTCGTTACGAGGACCGCTACGATGTGCTCGGCATCCTCTGCTACGGGAGCGACGACAGTCTGAGGAAGAGCAGCCGTGGAAGCAAGCTGGGCTCAACGGACCTCTTTCCACCTCGCAACCTGTACGATGATGTGCACTGCGATACCAACTGGTGGGCCGGCTACTGCGAGACCATCATGGGCATGAGGAAAAGAGGGACACTTCCCAATTTCCAGTCTGAAGCGCGTCAAGGCCACTGCGCTGACACTGTTGATGACGGCTGTCTGATTCACATCTGACAACCCGGCTGGTCTCGACGTCGCGGGCAAGCTCGTGACGACGCTGGCGAATGGCGAGCAGAAGCCCGGCTACTACAACCTCGTCTGGAACCGGCAGGACCCGAAAGGACGCAGTTGCGCCTGCGGGGTCTACTTCTGTACCTTGAGTGCTGACAACAAGCGCTTCAGCAGGAAGGTCGTGCTGACCGAATAGGCCAAACGTCCTCCTTCCTACAGGCTGCCCGCGTTTCCGCGGGCAGTCTCTTTTCAGCCGCTACGGCTTCGGCGCGGAGATGTCGAAGACGTCCGTCCGAATCTTGGCCAGGACCTCCGGGTCGCAGCCTATGGCGGCAGGCCAGTCTTCGCGGCGGCCGGCAGGGCCTTTTCGCCGATGGGTGTCTCAGTACATTGGGTTGAACCCTGGGTTTACACCAGCAGCCCGGTATCCATCGGGCAGACCATCGCTGAGACCGACTGAGAGTTCGCCCCGCTCACGAACCCGGACAAGGTCCGGGTCATGAACCCAGAGACCATTACCTAGACCTTCCCAGATACCATTGGCCTCATGACCGCGCTGACCTTCCGCCAGACAACTGCAGTCATCGTCCGGCGGACCGCTAGCGCTACCCTCCGGCAGTTGCACCCGCGGACGACCGCTCAGACCATTGCCCTGACCATTGATCTCACCACCACGGCGACCATCTCTGAGTCCGTCCCCCAGACCGTCCCCGGGACGGTCCCCCCAATGACCTCCCAGACGCTGACGTCCATGCTGCGCCAGGCTACGCATCATGCCCATACTGTAATACTTAGGTAATGAAGGCCATACTACGGAGACCTCTCTTCGTGTGGAAAAGCGACCGATAGACCAGTCTTGGTCAATTTGTGGCCCAAGGTGGGCGGATTCCCGGCTGGTCCGAGTGCCGGCCGGCGGCATGGCGCAGCCTCGAAGACGAAGGGGGAGTCTGCGGGCTAGGGCGCCAAGAGCCGACGGATAGGTTTGTGGTATGGTGGCCGCAGGATGCCGCGGTCGGTGATGAAGCCGGTGATGAGTCGGGACGGAGTGACGTCAAAGGCCGGGTTGAACACGGGCACGCCCTTGGGCGCAGCGCGGCAGCCAGCAAACGCACGCACCTCTTCCCCATTCCTTTCCTCTACGACAATCTGACTGCCGTCCGGAGTCGCTGGGTCAAAGGTTGAAGACGGAGCGACAACGTAGAACGGCTTGCGCGCTGCCCGCGCGAGCGTCGCGAGCATCCGCGTCCCGACCTTGTTCGCCGTATCACCGT
>CAYOCZ010000032.1:0-15916 GCA_964402475.1 uncultured bacterium
ATGATGTAGACGCCAACGACAACATCGGGTTGATACGGCAGGACGGGACCGAGAGACTCCGCTATCAGCAGTGCAAGCAGCTCTCGGCGCAGCCGGCTGACTGAGCCGTCCCGCAGTTCTTGCCGGCACGCCGGTTTGCCGGCATCCTGGACGTCCCAGCCAACGAGCGTGAGCGTCCTTTCCCTCCTGTTCCTGGCGAACCTCAACGTCGTGCCGTTCGACTCCGGCCGTGTGCAGACCGCGCGCTTCCAGCCGTACATCTCGCTGGCGACCGGGCTGCAGTACAACGTTCCGATGCGGCTGGTCATCAGACAGAACGGTTCGCCCGACATGAAGCTCACCGCTCGGTACGACACGAAGCCGTTTGCCGAGGTGCCATACTACGACATCAAGTTGGGTATGAGGCGCAGGCCGTGGGCCTTCGAACTGGAACTGGTCCATCACAAGCTGTACCTCGTCAACCGACCGCCGGAGGTCGATACTTTCGAGATCACCCATGGGTACAACCCGCTGCTCTTGAACTGCGTGCGGGATTGGGCCGGCCTCAGGCTGCGCGCCGGAGCCGGCGTCGTGATAACGCACCCGCAGACCACCGTGCGTGGGCTGCGGTTTCCTGAGACCGGCGGGGTGCTCGGCTGGTTCGTCTCCGGCCCGGCGCTACAGGTCAGCGTCGGCAGGGAGTTCGGATTCGGGCCACGGTTCTTCGCCGGGCTGGAGGGGAAGGCCCTCGGAGCCTGGGCTCGAGTGCCGGTTGTCGATGGTAGCGCCGACGTGCCGAACGTCTCGCTGCACGCGCTGGTGTCAGCCGGCTGGCGGTTCTAGCCGGGTTCTCAGTCTGCAACAAGCCGGGCAGTAGCGCTCAGTCCTCGGCGTCGGACGGCCAGGTCTAGGTCGAGTAGAGGTCGGTGCGGCGGTCGGCGAAGAGGTCGTTGCGCGGAGTCACTTTCTTGTCCAAGGCCAGAGTCGGGTCAACGTCCACGACCAAGAGTTCTTCCGAGTTCGGGCTGGCGCGAACGAGCAGTCTGCCGTCCGGCGCGACTATCTGGCTCCGGCCGTTGAAGGCCAGCGTCTTTTCGCCGAGAGTCTCGGACCCGGTGCGGTTGGCGAGTATCCAGAAGACCCGGTTCTCAACTGCTCGCGTGACTGAGTTCGTGTGGGCATACTCGAGGACGAGGTTGGAGGGGTGGCAGACAATCTGCGCGCCGTGGAGGGTCAGGGAACGGGCGGCCTCGGGGAAGAAGTGGTCGAAACAGACGAGCATCCCGACTTTGACCGGGCCGAGGTCGAAGACCGGGAACGGCGAGTCGCCCCGGTCGAACAGGTCCTTTTCGTCGACAAAGAGGTGAGCCTTGTGGTAGACGTGGAACTGGCCTTGCGGGGTGACCAAGACCGCGGCATTGAAGACCCGGGAGCCGGCAAGTGCGGGCATGCCCCAGACGATCGCGGTCTTCGCGTCCCGGCTGAGTGCGGCCATCGTTGCGCAGGTGGGGCCTGCCGGCACTGGTTCGCTGAGCTTGGCAGCCTCGTCACGTGAGGAAAATAGATAACCGGTGGTGCAGAGCTCGGGCAGGACGATGAGGTCGGCGCTGGTCCCGGTCAGTGACCGGACGATGTGGTTGAGGTTCGCCCTGACATCCCCCGGTTGCGGCGTGAACTGCAGCAGGCCGACGCGCATGCGGTCAGGTCCGGGGCCTGAAGCCTTCGCCGAGGACTTCGTAGACATCGGTGATGGTGACGAAGGCGCGGGCGTCGATCTCTCGCACTATTTCGCGGGCCCGTGCCACCTCGCGCTTGGACATCACCGAGAAGACCATGTCCTTTTTCTCCCGGCTGTATGCGCCGGTGGCGCTCATCACCGTGGCGCCGCGGTTCATCTTGGTGGTAATCGCCCGGGCGATGGCATCGGCGGAATCGGAGACGATGAACAGCGCGCGGGTGTAGCTCAGTCCTTCCAGTACGAGGTCGATCGCCCGGGTCTGGAGGTAGAGGTTGAGATAGCCGTAGAGCGCCAGCTCAAACTCGCCGAAGCAGAGGCCGGCGGCCGTGATGACAACGAAATCCACCACCAGGATGGCGGTGCCGGTTGAGAAGTTGGTGTAGCGGTTGAGCACTTGACCGATGATGTCCGAGCCGCCGGTCGAGCCGCCACCGCGGAAGACGAGCCCGAGACCGGCCCCCAGCATGATGCCACCGAAGATGCAGGCCAGAATTTTGTTGTCGGTTGCCGGGCCCAGATGGAGGACGTAGGTGAATCCGTCGATCAGGAGTGACGAGACCGCGATGCCGAGGATGGACTTGACGCCGTACGTCCGGCCGAGCGTCTTGATACCCAGTATGAACAGCGGAATGTTGATGACCAGGATGGTCAGTCCGACCGGCGTTGCGAAGAAGTAGTTGAGAACCATCGCAACGCCGCCGGCACCACCCGGCACGATGTGATGGGGTAACAGAAACAGGTTGTAGGCCAGGGCCATGACTGCGGAGCCGAGGACGATGTAGATGCCCTGTCCGAGTTCTCGCAGGATGCGGGAGTTCATCCGCAGAAGTGTAGCCCGATCGAGGACGGAGTCAACTCAGAAGTGCGACATCCAGCTAACTTGTCTGTGCACAATCAGATAAGCAATTGTCGCACATACGACCCCACTGTCGCACCGCCGTTGACATGTCGCGCGATAAGTCTATAATTGGGTCGTGCAACCGTCGCCGGGTTCTTTCCACTCGCCACAACTGATCTCTGACCGCTATCAGGTGCTTTCTCTGCTCGGGGGCGGGGAAGTGGCTGAAACGTATAAGGTTAAGGACATTGTCGGCGACCGTGTTCTTGCGCTCAAGATCATGAGAGAGGATGCACCCAAAGAGGCTGAGCTGGGGCTGAGTCGTGAGTTCTACTACCTCTCACGCTTCACGCACCCGGGCATCGTCGCTGCTTTCGACTACGGGTCGACGTCGGAGCACAGGCCGTACTTCACTATGGAGTTCTTCGACGGGGTGCCCATCAACCTTTTCTTTGCGAACGGCTTCAGCGAGAAACTGCCAGGAGTCACGCTCCAGTTGCTGCAGGCGCTGGACAGCATCCATGCCCAGGGCCTGATTCACTGCGATCTGAAGCCGCAGAACATAATGGTGGCTGAGGGCAACGGAGCGCCTCGGGCCAAGCTGCTCGATTTCGGCTTCGCGGAACGGGTGGCGCTGTCGGATGTGGCCGTGCCACGCGGGACCCTCGGCTACGTTGCGCCGGAGGTGTTCAAGGGCGTCGACGCGGACGCGCGCGCCGACCTGTACTCGCTCGGCCTCGTGCTCTACGAGGTGATCACCGGCCGCGGTCCGGGCAAAGAGAAGGACCTTCGCACCTGGCTTAGGATGCAGTACTACTCCGAATTCGAAGCGCCCCGGAAGTCCGACGAGAAGATTCCCGAGGCGTTCGAGGCGGTGGTGATGTCGCTGATTCGGAGGGAGCCGGAGCGGAGGCCGCGCTCGGCGGCGGCGGTGATCGAGGAACTGTCCGGGCCGGGGGAAGTGGCGGCTGCGGTTCAGGGACCCAGGAAGTACCTGATGGCGCCGGGTTTCGTGGGCCGCACCGGCGAGCTGGCCAAGCTGAAGGAGATTCTGGACAATGCCGGCCAGGGCCGGCCGGGCGCGGCCTGCGTTTCCGGCGAGCGCGGGGTCGGCAAGACCCGGTTGCTCTCCGAGTACAAGTTTATGGCCCAGCTCGAGGGTGCGACGATTCTAACGTTCGAGCCGGTCTCGCTCGGAGCCCGGCCGCAGTCGTTGATCGAGGCCGCACTCGGCTACCTGAAGGTCTATTCGACCGCCGGCGCTCCGGGCGCAGAGGAAGGCCCGGTCGCGATTTCCGAGCAAACCAAGTACCGGCTGTTCGAAACCGTGACGCAGCGGTTGAAGGAGCTGAGTTCGTCGCAACGGGTGGGACACAGTCTCGTGCTGCTGGTTGACGACTTCGAGCTGTTCGACCCGACCAGCCTCGAATTCCTCCGCTATCTTGTGTTCAGCCTGAGCAACGAGCGGCTGATGGTGCTCGTGGCCGGGCTGAAGGAGAAGCGGTTCCTCGACCTGATTGCCGAGTTCGACCGCAGGACCTACTTCCGCCACGTACCGCTGCCGGCGATGGAGCGGAGCGAAGTCGAGACGCTGGTGCTGTCGCTGGTCGGAGAGATGCCGAGCAGCGAAGTGCTGGTGGACTGGCTGATGCGGACCACCGGCGGGAACCCGCTGTTCGTCATCGAGACGATCTATTCGCTGATCGAAGGCAAGGTCCTCTTGATGCGGGGCAGCCGCTGGGCGCTGGCCGCGGATGCGCTGGACGCCTACCGCCCGCCGGACACGGTAACCGACGTGGTGCAAAGAAGGCTGGAGAACCTCTCGGCCGAGGAACTGGACGTACTGCAGATCGGGGCGGCAGCAGCGCGCCCGGTTGCGCTGGAGTTCCTGCGCGCGGTGCTGGGGCAGGACGAGAAGGTGCTTTTTGACGCGATCGCGAAGCTGAAGGTGCTGGGGCTGCTGCGCAGCTTCGCCGTCGAGGGCGAAGCGTCGTTCATCCTCTCGAGCAAGATCCTCGAGGCGGCAGTGACCGAACGGCTGTCAGTCGATCAGCGGCGCGAGAACCATCGGCGGGTCGCGTCGGCACTGGAGCAGCTCTATCCCGATAAGCAGGACAAGTTGATATCCGACCTGGCGCACCACTACACGCAAGCCGGAATCAAGGATCGGGCCTACACCTATTCCATGCGAGCCGGGGCCCGGGCCCGGGAGAACCGGCTGAGCGAGCAGGCGCTGGCGTGCTTCGAGACGGCGCTTGAGCTTTCGGAGCAGGCGGCATCCCCGAAAGAGCGGGTGGAGTTGACCGAGACGGTGGGAGAACTGCGCGAGGTGACCGGCAAGTACTCCGAGGCGATTGCCGTCTACACGCAGGGGATGTCGATCCTCGGTACCGACCCGGAGCTGTCGAAGGACCGGTCGGTGCTGGCCCGGTTCCTGCGGAAGCTGGGGCTGGTGCACCAGAAGCAGGGGCACAACGAGGAAGCGCTGGACTGCCTCAACCGGGCGCTCTTGATGCAGCCGGACAAGACCACGCCTGCGTATGTCAACATCCTCAATGACCTGGGCTGGTCGTACAGCGCGGTCGGCAGCTTCGACCAGGCCGAGGGGTTGCTGATCCAGGCGCTGCAACTGGTTGAGAAGCTGAAGGATCGGGCGCCGCGGGTCTACAACCAGCTATCGGCCCGGACAATGTACAACTTCGGCGTGCTGGCCTGGTCGCGGCACGATTTCGTGCTGGCGCTGCAACTGACGGAGCGGAGTCTCGGGATCTACGAGACGATCCGGGATGACCACTATACCGGGAAGGCGAGCCAGTTCATTGCCACGCTGTGGTGGCGTCGGGGTGAGCTGAAGAAGGCGCGGGAGTACTATCAGCGGTATCTGGCCGCGCAGCGGAAATCGGGCGACGTCTATTTCCTGCTGCGGTCGCTGCAGGGGCTGGGTGTGATTTGCCAGGATGAGGGAGAGTGGGACAGGGCCTACGACTTCTACGCCGAGGCCCTGAGCCTGGCGGAGAGAATCGGGGACGTCACGGCCACGGCCGACCTGAACTCGAACCTCGGGATGGTGACCGATGAACGGGGCGACTGGGACCAGGCGCTGGCGTTCTTCCAGCGGGCGATCGAACTGCGGCAGCAGCTGGAGGGCGATTCGTACGGGCAGCGGGTCGTGCTGGTGAATCTGGCGAACCTCCGGGCGAAGCAGGGGGAAATGGCGGAAGCGGAGCGGGTGTTCAACGAGGCGCAGGTCCTGGCCGAGCGGAGCCAGGACCCGGATTTCCGGTACATGCTGGCCGTGTCACAGGCGGACTTTCAGTTGCGGGCGGGGCGCTACGAACCGGCCCGGCGGGCGCTGGTCGAGACCTTCGTGCTGGTCCGCCGGGAGCGGGATTGGCGGAAGCTGGCCCGGCTGTACACGCTGGCCGGCGAGTTGCGGCTGGCCGCCGGCGATTCTGCCCGGGCGGCCGAGGACGCGCGGAAGGCGCTCGTCCAGCTCGACGACTACACGTCATCCAAAGAGTACGGGGTGGCCTTGCGGCTTTCCGGGCTGGCCAAGTGCCTGCTCGACCGAACCGAGCGCGGGACGCAGGAGATCCGCCGGAGTATCGAGCTGCTGCGGAACCTAGGTTCGAAGTACGAACTCGCCCTGTCGCTCCTGGCTTCGGTGCAGGCGTTGACCAGACAGGACCGCGGGGAGACGACTGTTGACCTGAGGATGCCGCTTTCGTTCCGGCCGGTTCCGCAGCAGGCTATCAATGAGGCGCTGGCCAATCTCAACGAGGCTCAGGCGATCCTGCGCTCGGTCGGCGCCCGGGTCGACGCCCAGCGGGCCGACGACCTGATGGAGATGGTGACCGAGGTCTCGGCGACCATGCAGCTCAAGGCGCGCGAGCGGGGGGAGTACCTGAAGGTCTTCTACCAGCTCAGCGAGTTGATCGGCCTGGGGCTTGAGAAAGAAGATTTCTGCGAGCGCATCCTGGACCTGGTGGTCGACGTGACCAAAGCCGAACGTGGCCTGTTGTTTCTCGTGCAGGGCGAGAAGCTGGTGCCGGCGGCGGCGCGCAACGTCGACCACGCGACGCTCGAGGACGCTACGGCGGTTTCCCACTCCGTGCTGCGGCGGGTGAAACGCCGGGGCGAGATGGTCTTCAGCGCCGACGCGCTGGCCGACCCGCGGTTCAACAGCGCGAACAGTGTTACGCTCAACCGGATCCGGTCGCTTCTGGTCGTGCCGCTCCGCGTTGACAACCGGGTGATCGGCACGATCTACGTCGACAGCCGGGTCACCGCGCACCTGTTCCTCGAGGAGGACGAGAACCTGCTCGTCTCGGTGGCAAACCTGCTGGCCGCGACCATCGATCGGTCGGTGGCGTTCCGAAGGCTGCAGGAAGAAATGTCCGCGCTGCGCGAGGACATCCTGGTGGATGCCGTCACCGGGTGTTTCATGGGTCGTTCCAAGGCGATCAGAGACGTGTACCGGGTGATTGACAAGATCGCGCCATCCAGCTGCACGGTGCTGCTGACCGGCGAAACCGGTACCGGCAAGGGCGTGCTCTCCCGGCTGATCCACTCCAAGAGCGAATGCCGGGGCAACAAGTTCGTGTCCATCAACTGCGGCACGCTGCCCGAGAACCTGTTTGAATCCGAGTTGTTCGGCCATGCCCGGGGCTCGTTCACCGGCGCGGTCAAGGACAAAGAGGGATTGTTCGAAACCGCCACCGGCGGGACGATCTTCCTGGACGAGATCAGCAACACGACCATCAGCGTCCAGGCCAAGCTCCTCCAGGTTCTCGAGGAGAAGGTCATCCGCCGGGTGGGAGAGACCCAGACCCGACGGGTCGAGGTCCGGCTGATCTGCGCGACGAACCGCGACCTCCAGGAGGACGTACGGACCGGGAAGTTCCGGGAGGACCTGTTCTACCGGATGAACGTCGTGACGATCGATGTCCCGCCGCTGCGCGAACGCGCCGGTGACATTGGGCTGCTGGCCAACTACCTGTTGAAGCGCTACGCCAACCAGCTCAGCAAACCGGTGGTCGGGTTTGAGGAGAGCGTGCTGGCCCGGTTTGCCGAGTACCCCTGGCCGGGCAACGTGCGGGAACTGCAGAACGTGGTTGAGCGTTCGGTCATAATGACCCAGAACCGCCGGATTGCGGTCGACGACCTCGGGGGCCAGTTTGCCGCAATCGAGCCCAAGACCGATGCTCCCCAGGATAAGCGCCGGCAGCTTGACCGCTATGAAGTGGTTGACGCGCTGCGTGAGACCGGTGGGAATGTCAGCAATGCCGCGAAGTTGCTCAGGACTCACCGCCGACAACTCCAGCGACTCATGCGACGCTACCGGATAGACCGAACCAACCTCAGCTAGAAGTCCGGCCGAGAAGCCTTGACAAGCGTCCTGCTCTATGTTGGTTTTGGGTTATCGCTGAGCAGCCGGCAGGCATCCGAGGCTTTCTGAGAGGAGGCGCGTTGGTCGGACACGCCGACCCGCAACGCAACCCGTACGGTTTGCCAGCCCGGTACCAGCCGGAGTTGTACCGGGATGATGATTCTGTCTCGGCCCGGCCACTGCTCCAAGGGCGACTTCGAGGTTGACTTGGGACACGACCGCGTGGTCTGTCCGGCTGGACAGACCACGCGGAGGTGGCGGCCGGCTTGTGACGGTGAGGCGGCACCTGTTTGCAGCCTGGCAGTGTCGGGCCTGCCTTCATTATCGGCGCGGCGCTGGCGGTAAGCGGGTGCAAGGGCGACGCTGGACACTGCACCCGGAGGAAGGACTGCTGCAGGAGGCGCGGGCTCAGAGGGAGACCGAGGCGTTTCGGGATGATATGAAGCTGCGGCGGGCGCCGGGACACAGATCGGCGCGGCTGGAGCCGCTGGGGATACGCAAGGCCGGCGCCTTGGCCGGCACAAGACCACGTGGCAGTTGCTCCTGGCTGCGGCGATGGCGGACCCTGTGCTGGGGGCGGCTTGGCAGCATGCCGCCGTGGCTTCGTTCAGTCTTCGGGTACTCGCCGCGGGACTGCTGCCAGGGCCGCTTCTGTGCCCTCTGACCGCGACAAAGCTCGTCGGTGACACGCGACCGGCGTCATTCACTTCCTCGGTACGACAGCCTGTAAGTCCACCACCAAGACCCCGGTTTTGCGGTCGCACCTCTGAACCTCGGTCGCACCACTGAGGTTTTCTGACGTAACAATCGTATTAGAGGGACTTAGCTTGCAGCACCATCAGTGTGCTGCGACAATGTCGTGGTGCGACGGCCGTCGCCCTGGACTGCGACATGCGACTTATCTATCGCAGATACGTGTTTTAGGGGCTTCCTGACAAGTGGGCATGATAAGTGCACCATAATAAATAGAGTGCCCGCAACCAGTACGGAGGCTAATATGCTGCACGGATTTCCGATTCCGCCGATGCCGGGTCCCATTTCCCCGCCCTATTGATGCGATAGGCATCAGTCGTGTCGGGGTTGACTAGCCACACTTGGCTACCCGACTGAGGTACTGCCTGGCTGGACGCAAACACGTGTCCGGCCAGGCAGCCGTTTCTCCGGCCATTGCGTTGACTGCATCATCCTGCGTCGTATAATTGAACGGTGAAGGCCGTCGCAACTAACCGCAAAGCACTCCGCAACTATGAGATATTCGAGAAGCTTGAGGCCGGAATCGAGCTCTTCGGCACCGAGGTGAAGTCGCTTCGGGGAGGCTCCGTTTCTCTCGACGAAGGCTACGCCGCGGTCGAGGGCGGCGAGGTGTTCCTCATCGGGGTGACGATTGCGGCCTATGCGCAAGGCAACATCTTCAACCGCGACCCGAAGCGGCGGCGCCGGCTGTTGCTGCACCGGGACGAAATCCATCGGCTGTTCGGCAGGACGACCCTGCGGGGCTACACCCTGATACCCTTGAGCATCTACTTCAACGACCGGGGCATTGCCAAGGTCGGACTCGCCTTGTGCCGAGGTCGAAAGCAATACGACCGGCGCGAGGAGTTGCGGCAGAAGGCCGCAGATCGGGACGCTCGTTCCCACGGCGGCGAATCCGCACGGCCGGAGAGAGTGCGGGTCAGGTGAGGCGCGAACCGGGCCGAACCGCCGCCGCGGTCGCGCTGTTCTGTCTCGCGGTCGGGCTTGTACCAGCCCGCACGGTTGACATTGGTGGGGCCCGGCTCGAAACCCGGATGGCGGGCAAGGTTGAGTGCGTTCCTCTGTCCGCCGTGGCCGCGGCGCTGAACGGCAGGTACTGGCGCGTACACGACCGGTTCGTGATGCTGTTGCCCGGAGATTCGGTCCGGCCCGGCCGGGAGTATGTGCTTCGGGCCGACAGCACGTGCGCGTTGTGTGACAGTCGTCGCGTTGCCCTGCCCGCAGCGCCGGTCCTCGACAGCGACCGGCTGTATCTGCCGGTTGTGGTGCTGGCCGACCTGTTCCCCAGCACGCAGATGCCGGACCTGCAGGTTCTAGAGACAGCGCGCCACGGCGACACGCTGGTTTTCACCTTCCTCGGTCAGTGTCGGCCCGGCGAGAAGCTCGTCGGCTTCGGCGATTCGCGGTCGAGCCTCGAATACCGGTTGGCCATCGGTGCCCGGCGCGATTCCGGGCTGGGCCAGCAAGTCGCACTTCTCTCCTTGACACCGCCTGGCATCCTGAAGGCAGTGACGATGGACAGTGGTGCCGGGGTGAGTCTCAACTTCAGCTTCCGGCAGCCGGCGGCGGAGCGACTCACCGCACTGCCCGGCCGGGTAGAGCTGCGCGTGTGGCCGAGACCGGAGCGCGCCATCAAGCGGATCGTGCTCGATCCCGGGCACGGCGGCAAAGACCCGGGTGCGGTGGGGCGGCGCGGGACGCGCGAGAAGGTCGTGGTGCTGGACGTGGCCCGGCGCCTGAAGAAGAAGCTGGAGAAGCAGGGCTTTGAGGTGATTCTGGCCCGCGACTCGGATGAGTTCGTCTCGCTGGCCGACCGTTCCAAGTGCGGCAACGGCCGCAAGGCAGACCTGTTCGTCAGTATTCACGCCAACGGCTCGCCGAACCGGGCGGCGTGCGGGCTCGAGACCTACTTCCTGTCCGAGTCCAAGACCGACTGGGAAAGGGCGGTGGCCGCGCGCGAGAACGCCTCGTTCGAGACCGAGGTCTCGAGCGCCGCGCTGGACGTCGGTGGCGATGTGGGACTGATACTGGCCGATCTGGCCCAGAATGAGTTCCTCGTTGAGTCGTCAGAACTGGCGGCGCGGATTCAGGAGACAACCGTTCCCTGCGCGAGGATCAAGGACCGCGGGGTGCGGCAGGCCAATTTCTACGTGCTGCGCAACAACTTCATGCCGGCCGTGCTGGTCGAATGCGGCTTCCTGAGCAACAGGAGCGAGGAGAAGTTGCTGCGCCGGGCCGATCACCGCGAACGGCTGGCCGAAGGCATCAGCCGCGGCATCGTCGGGTTCGCGAAGCTCTACAGCCCGAAGGCGAACGGCGCACCCTCCGGAGGCAAAGATGCGAAAACCAGCCGGTCCAAGTCCTGACCCGGGCGCGCCGATCGGGGTCTTTGACTCCGGCATCGGCGGGCTGACCGTAGTCAGGGCGCTGCGCCGGCGACTCCCCGGCGAGAGCATCGTCTACTTCGGGGACCCGGCGCGATTCCCGTACGGCACCAAGTCGGCCGATACCATCCTCCGGTTTGCGACCGAGGACGCCGGCTTCCTGCTGAGCCGCGGGGTCAAGTTGGTCATCGTCGCGTGCCACTCGGTTTCGTCGTCGGCGCTGCCGGAACTTGAGCGCCGGCTGCCGGTGCCGGTGCTCGGCGTGGTCGAACCGGGCGCGCGCGCGGCAGTGCGAACGACGAAGTCAAACCGCATCGCCGTCATCGGCACCACCGCGACCATTGGCTCCGGGGCCTACGAGCAGGCAATCCGGCGCCTCAAACGGAACGTCGAGATCATCGCCAAGCCCACGCCGTTGTTCGTGCCGCTGGCCGAGGAAGGCTGGCTCGACAACGAGGTAGCCGAGGCAGCAGCCAGGCGTTACCTGACGGGGCTGTCCGAAGAGGGCGTGGACGCCCTGCTGCTCGGCTGCACCCACTTTCCATTGCTGGCACGAGTGATCGGTCGCGTTGTCGGTCCGGCGGTCGCGCTCGTCGATTCAGCGGAGGAGACCGCGGCCTCGGCCGAGGAGCTTCTGGCCGGGCAGGGGCTGCTGAGCCCGGGCGGACCGGTGCGGCCCCGTTTCTATCTATCCGACCTGGCGCCGAACTTCCAGACCGTGGGCGAACGTTTCCTCGGCGAGCCGATGGGCGAGGTCGTGCGCGCATCGGTCGGAGACGTCCCGGAAGGCAGGCAATGACGCGCGATGACGGCCGGCGGCCGGATGAGATGCGGCCGGTCACGCTGGAGCTCGCGTGCCTGAAGTACGCCGAGGGGTCGTGCATGGCTGCAGCCGGAAACACCCGCGTCCTGTGCGCGGCATCGGTCGAGCGGCGGGTTCCGCCATTCCTGGTCGGTAGCGGCCAGGGCTGGGTGACAGCCGAATACGGGCTGCTGCCGCGGTCCACGCACCAGCGGACACCGCGCGAAATAGAACGGCCTCGCAGCCGCAGCCAGGAGATAAAGCGCTTTCTCGGGCGGTCGTTGCGGGCCGTCTGCGACCTGTCGGCGCTAGGCGAGCAGCAGGTGATAGTGGACTGCGACGTGATCCAGGCCGACGGAGGAACGCGCACCCTGGCGCTTACCGGCGGATTCTGCGCGCTGAAGCAGGCCGTCGAAACGATGCGCGGACGCGGACTGGAGCGCGATCCGTTGATCGAGCACGTTGCGGCCACGAGCGTCGGTATCGTCGAAGGCGATGTCCTGCTCGATCTTGCCTATTCCGAGGACTCACGTGCCGACACGGACATGAACCTGGTCCTGACCGAGAGCGGCCGGATTGTCGAGGTCCAGGCGACGGCCGAGCACGTACCGTTCCGTTTCGATGAATTCAACCGCATGTACGGCCTCGCGGCCAAGGCAATCGGCGAGTTGATTCAGTTGCAGCATGCCAGCCTCAAGACGACCGGTGCCTGAGGCACTGTCCGAGACCGACGACAGCGTACCCCGCACGACCAAGCGATTCCAGAGGACCGCATCGGAGCGGCTCTGGGGCAAACGGCTGGACCAGTACCTGATTCAGTCCGGCCTGGGGGTTTCACGGACCCGGGCGGCGCAGCTCATCGACACCGGCAAGGTGCTGGTCAATGCCCGGTCGTCCAAGCCGAGCTACCGCGTGAAGCCCGGCGACGAAATCACCGCGGCGTTTGAGCCGGAGCCCGAGATAACGCTCGAACCCCAGAAGATGGATCTGGACATCGTCTACGAAGATGACGACGTCCTCATACTGGACAAGCCCGCTGGCATCATCGTTCACCCGGCGCGGGGGAACCGGGACCGGACTCTGGTTAACGCCCTGCTCTACCACTGCAAGAGTCTGCCGCTGCGGCAGGATTCGCTGATCCGGCCGGGAGTCGTGCACCGGCTCGACAAGCACACGACCGGGCTCTTGATGTTCGCCAAGAACGACGAGGCTTTGCGCGGGCTCGGGTACCAGATTGAACACCGGACGGTCGTGCGCGAGTACGCGTGTTTCGCCTGGGGTGACTTCGAGGCGGACGAGGGGACGGTTGACGCGCCCATCGGCCGGCACGCGATCGACCGGACCCGGATGGCGGTTACGCCGTTCGCGGCGCGGACCGCGGTCACGAACTACGAGGTGTTCCGGCGCTACGGGGTCTGTACCTACCTGCGAATCCGGCTCAAGACCGGCCGGACCCACCAGATCCGCGTGCACATGCAGCACATCGGCCACCCAGTGGTCGGCGACCCCGAATACGGCGGCCGCAGCGCGACGGTTATCACCCAACGCGACCACATGCCGAGGTTCCGGGACATGCTGGCGATAATGAAGCGCCAGGCCCTCCACGCCGCCCGTCTCGGTTTCAACCACCCCCGCACGCGGAAGTACATCGAGTTCTCGTCATCACTGCCGGACGACATGGAGCGACTGCTGCTGTACCTGGAAGGGCAGATGCGGGCCAGGGCCGACGACTGACGATGCAGGGCGGACAAGCTAAGGCCGGACGCCTGGAGCACGGGGAGGAGGTTAGGAGCGCGCTTGACTGGGCAATACCAAGGGCTAGGATTGACGTGATGAGCGCACGCAAATGGCTGTTGACCTCGGCGGTCCCTGTCAGACAGTGGGCCTCGGCGGCCCCGGTCGGACTGTGCGTCGTCGGTTGCCTGCTGGTTGCGGCCTGCGTGACCGAAGACCTCGGACCGATGCCCGCGTTTGAAGTCCCGCAGTGGCAGGATGGCGAGACTTCCGTGTATGTCGTCACCCGGAATGACTCGGCTTTGTACCGTTCGGTCGTGACGCTGGAGTTCGATGAGGAGATGGGCGACGTCACTCAGAGTGACAGCGTCCGCATCGTCCCTACTCTGATCGTGACGAACGTGGTCCAGCCGCTCTCGGGTGCCGAGTGGTACTTCGACTCGGTCCAAGTCGCGTTCCGGCGCGACGCCCTTTCGCCGCTCCGCACCTTTCGGTCGGTCGAGACCGATATCTCGCAATTCGAACTCACCGCCCGCTACGCGCGAGGCACGGTACAGATCGAGAAGCAGACGATCGACGGCAGCACCGAAGAGGAGCTGCGCCTGCCCGGCCGTTTCCATTCCTACGACATGGTCCAGACCTGGCTCCGTGCCGTGCCGCTGGTATCCGGAACGTCATTCCGCGACAACCTTGTCATTCCGTTCGAGTTCCGGACCGTGCCGGTGAGGTTCCTGGTGCTCGGCACCAAGCTGGTCGCGACCAAGATCGGCGACGTGATGTGCCGGGAGATTGTGCTGATCCTCCCTACGCGCGAGGTCAGGTTCTGGTACGAACTCGCCCAGCCGCACCGGTTCGTCGGTCTCAACGACACGCAGAACGACACCCAGATGCTGCTCGAGAGCTTTCAGCCGGCACACAACGACACCTTGTCGGCTCCAGTGGTTCGCTAGACCGGTCGGCTTGGTAACATTGGTTTAGGCTGTAACTGCTTGAAGGGAGTGCTTATGGCTAAGACCGTCAGGTTCGCGCTGGCGCTGTTAGCGCTGGCCTCGACATCCTATGCCGAATGGGTCGCCATCGGCCCGGACGGCGGCAACATTGTGGCGCTGGGTCTGGACCCGCAGCAGCCGGCGACCCTGTACGCGCTGCCGTACGAGTACCCGGACGGCCCGCGAGTGTTCCAGACGACAACCGGCGGTCAAAGCTGGACGCGCGTGGGCCTGCTGCCGGACTACGCCGTCAACGTCCTGCTCGTAGACCCGCACGAGTCCAACTACCTCTACGGCATGACTTCCGACACGATCTGGCGCTCGACCAACGGCGGCGCATCGTGGGCAAACTACAGCCTGCCGACCTACGCAATGGGCATGGCCGCGGACCCGCTGGTCCCCGGGCGGCTCTTTGTCAGTGGCTACAACTACTCGAGCTACCCGGTTCCCGTGGTCATGATTTCCACTGACTATGGTCAGTCCTGGAATGCGCAGGTGCTTGGCCCTGATACCGCCTACGCGTACTCCGTTGCGTTTGACCCGCAGGACACCGGCAAAGCGTACGCGGGCTGCTCGAACGGGCTCGTGTTCAAGACCACAGACGGAGGAGCGAACTGGGACTCCGCCTGCGGCGGCCTGCCGGGTACTTCCTACATTCAAGACATAGCCGTCAACCCCGGCAACCATGACGTCGTCCTCGCTGCGGCCAGCGACGGCATGTACCGGTCGACCGACGCGGGCGGCACCTGGAACCGGTCCGGTGCCGTCAGCAGGGCATCCGACTTGGCGCTATCGCCGGCCAATCCAGCCCTGGCCTACTGCCTTGGCTACGATACGGCGCCGTGTCTCTACGTCTCAACCGACTCCGGTGCAACGTGGGCGATACAACCCGGCAACGTGCAGCAGAGCAAGGGCGGCAGCTTGATACCTGACCCCTCGGATGCTGACGTCGTCTATTCCCCGGGCCTGAGAGGGGTCCTCAAGACCACTGACCGCGGCGCGCATTGGGCCGCCTGCAACACTGGCATCCGTATCGCCGCGATTCCGACAATCAGTGTGAGTCCGTGGAACCCGCACGCAGTCTACGTCGAGGCAACCGGCAACGCCGTATTCCAGTCGCAGAGCGCGGGTGACACTTGGACTCGCTGCGAAGACTTCCTGTCGTGCGGCGCCATCTGCGGCATCGGGCTCGCGCCCGGGGTCGGAGCCGACGTGGTGTGGGCGCTCGAAGGCGCAGGCTGAGGGCAGGCAGAGCTCTTCAAGAGCGCAGACGGCGGGACCGTCTGGACACAAATGGACTCCTACTACGA
>CAYOCZ010000033.1:0-15610 GCA_964402475.1 uncultured bacterium
CAGCGTCAATGCCGCCTTCGCGTCGAATCCGCGATCCTATATCGGGATTCGGGTGTCCGCCCGGCCTTGACGATGACTCTGAAAGTAGTTAGCATCCCCCTAGCCTGTCGCCGCGTCACGCGAAAGTCGAACTTGACCTCGTTACCTTATAGGGTAGCATAGTGCTGACGCTTGAGGAACTATGCCCGCATGGACAGAAATGCTCGGTCTTCGCTTTGGTTGTGGACGGCCGTTCGGAGGCGGCAGAATGGCTGAACGAACTGCCGGACGACGTATTCAGCAAACTGATGGCGGTCGCGTGCCGGTTGGCAGCGGACGGCTTCATTCCGAACGAACAGAAGCTGCGTCGGCTGGAATCAGGTATCTTTGAGTTGAAACTCAGGCATCCGCCGATTCGGCTGTTCTGCTTCAGGTTTGGGCAAGACTGGGTCTGCACGCACGGAGATACCAAGCCGGGCAAGCGAGAACTGCACAGCCACGTCGCCAAGGTGACGGCGCTGAGGCGACGTTATCTGGAGGAGAGAACATGAGTATCGAGAGCATTGAGAAGTTCCGGGAGCACTTTCGCAAGATAGAGAACGACCCGCGCTTTGTCGCGGAAATGATGAAGCTGGACTTCGCCGACGGCCTTGTGGAACTGCTCGAGGCCCGTGGACTCAAGCGGACCGAACTGGCGGAGAAGCTGGGCACGAACCGTGGCTACATTACCCGAATACTCAACACCGAGTACAACCTGTCCATCGAAACAATGGCGAAGATAGCAGTCGCGCTCGACGCGCATATCACTTTGAGAATGCAGCCGCGACAATCCGCCCTGCCGGCTGCTGACGTGACGCCGGCCCGTGTCGCTCATCGCCGCACCCGTCGCAACGAATTCGTGGCCTCGGACAAACCCGCCCGCAACCGCCGCCGCCCCCAGCCGTGATCCGTAAGACGTGAGCTGTTGGCTGTCGACCCCGCCCGCCGCTGTCCTAATATCCGCTCGATGCAATCGGATGCCCGCCCGGCCTTGACTCTCGGGCGAGCACAGCTATCCTGTCCTTGAAGGAACGATAGTCAGAGTCCTGTCCCGGCACGAACCGCAAGGCCGGAATTCAGGGCCGGCGTTCCTGGTTGGAAACAAAGGAGCAACGTGTCAGCTCGCACCTTACCTGAGCTCGAAGCCCTCATCGACCGGCTTTCGCCGGCCGACCAGCTGCGTCTGCTCGAAGACCTGGCGCATCGTCTGCGTGCCCGAGTGGCCGCAGACGATCAGCCCGACATCGAACCACTCGACTCCCAGCTTGCAGTGATGGCCCGCGACGGCGATATTCGAACGGAGCTTCAGGCCATCGACCGCGAATTCACCGCCACTGAGTCTGACGGCCTGACGAAGGACTGATGCCCGTACGTCGCGGGGACATCTACTTCGTCAACCTGAACCCGACCGTCGGTCGCGAGCAGGCCGGGCAACGTCCGGTGCTCGTGCTCTCGGTTAACGAGATAAACGCGCAACCCCTGGTCGTGACGGTAGTCGTCGGCACCAAAGGCGAGAACATCGCCCGAGACTATCAGGTAAACGTGCGAGTCCCGCCCGGGAAGACGGGGCTGCCGATGGAAACCATCTTCCTCTGCTTCCAGCTTCGCTCGCTCGACCCGAAACGCTTCCCTGACAGACCTGCGGGCAGGATGGCTGACGATGCCCTGCTTCAGGTCGAGAACGCCGTCCGTCGCTGCCTCGGCCTGTGAGTCGTGAGCCGTGAGCTGTTGGCCGTTGACCCCGCCCGCCGCTGTCCTAATATCCGGTCGATGCAATCGGATGCCCGCCCGGTCTTGACGGAATGAGATGAGTGCTATGTCACCCAATCCCCCCGGTCGACGAATGAGAGACGTCCTCCTCATTGCCAAGAGCTTCAACAACCTGAAACGGATTCACGTCGAGTCCACTCACTTCGTACGAGAAAACCCGTCCCTGCACTCGCGTATCTGGCGGAGCCTGGACGCATTCCATACGTGGTATATGTTGAAGCCGTGGAACCTTCTATCCGAATTGCACGACCTCTTCCCGTACATGATGGCCCGCAAGGAAGTCGACGCGTCATACTGGCTTGCGGACATCGGCTTCTACCGGCACGCCATTGCCGCACTCAGAACCACACTGGAGCTTGCGGTGCTAGCCGCAAACTTCGCACGAGACGAGCGCGCGTCGAGAGGATTCTCAAGCTGGGTCAACGGACTTAACCACCCCGGGGCTTTCAAGCGGGACATGCTCAGGCCGCTGTTCGCGAACCCCCGTTTCCGCAGGGTCGGTCGGGAACTGCCTCTGCAACAGGACATCGAAGAGTTGTACGGGGTCTTATGCAAGTACGCCCATTCCCAGGGCGCACCACATAGCATACCTGGCTTGGCCCACGCCTCTCGCGTGAGCACCGCACGTTATGCGCTTTCAGCATCGGCACTCAAGGAATACTCCAAGTACCTACAGCAAGTCACGCGAGCCGCCGTCATGCTCGCGTTCATACGCAATCCTCTGGGGATGCAGGAGCTTCCGGTGTACGAGAAGTTCCCGTGGGACCGTGTTCCTCCCGGTATGCTCCCGCCCAATGTGCGCGATGCCGCTCGCAGCGTGCTCGTTCCCCGAGAGGTCAGAGTCCTTCAGACCCTCAGTGACAACGACCTAGGCGTCCAATGGATGGTGCAGCAGGTTAGGGCTCTGCCTGACCTCAGCAGCAACTGGAATTGGCACACCCACTTTGACACCATGACCGAATTGTTCAGAGAATATGAAGAGCGGTCATTGGCAGCCGAATAGAGCGTGGCCTGGCCGGGACACTCCTACGAGGAGCCGCGCATTTGACACGTCCGGCCAGATTCTCCACAATGACTGCGATGGAATCCGAACCCTCGGCCGTGACCAAGAAGAGATGAGTAAGATGCCCCCGAAGTCCATTGATGTCAGCGAACCGTAGGAGGCTCGGATGAATCTCGCACAGAAGATAGCCCTTGCCGTGACGCTGCTGGCGGTAGCCGTGTTCCTATTCGCGGGTGGTGCACGCCTCAAGCCTCCTGAAGGGTATTCGTTTGGTGGCGCCTCACCCCCAAACTGGGGCCAGACGGCTGCAAATATCGTTGGCATCCTGCTCGTAGGTGGAGTGGCGATGTTTCTCTTGGGCATCAGACGGGCAGCGCCGACGGGGACCAAGCCTAACAAGCCCGCTACGAAGCCGTGACCCAAACGGGATGTTCTTTAGGACTGGCCGGAGCGGCCTGGACACTTCCATGAAGAGCCGCGCATTTGACCCGAGACCCCGCCGGCTGTCACGAACTCCTGAGCCCCGCCCCGCCGCCTTGACTTCCCAGCCCGTGAGTCCCAGAATCCCGCAGTGAAATCCCGCCCTTCTATCGAGTCCGAGAGTCGTGGCATAGACATGAACACCCAAGTCGAAGACATCTTCGGCAAGACGCTGTTCTTGTCGGAGCAACACATCTACAGAAAGACGCCCTTCTGGGCGCATCTGGTTCAAGCCTTGGCGTATTTCCTGGGGGTCCTTGTAGTTGGCCTCATCGGTATCACTTGCATTGGAGAGTTGGACCGGGCGGTCGAGAGAATCCAGAACGCAGGACACTGGTGGGTACTCCTGATTGCGGCATACGTTCTCACGCTGGCATATTCCCTCTGTGAACCCGCAATACGCCGAAGTCGCGAAGAGAAGAGACTGGTGAATATGCTAATTCTGTACGGGAAAGGAAGGGTCGCAAAATACGAAAGCCTCAACCCATCGAGGTGGAGCTCATATACAGTGGGAGATTTTCTTCTCGACAGACTGAGAGTATGGGCATCGTTCGATATTGTGACCTGGAGTGAGCGCTTCCCCGATGAGGGGTATCCTGAAGACGTCTTTGGTATTGTGGATGGTTTCTTGGAGTCCGCGGCGAAGGATGTGGAGCCGGACGAGGACTGGCGCATGGACAAGGTGATTCGCCAGTTCATGCAGGGCTGGAAAGACTAGGCTATCAGGCGTCGCCGAAGCGGTCCCGGTGACAAAATGTGAGATCCTTGAGGCGCGGGCGGCTTTCCGATGCTCGGCTCACGGCTAGAGCTAGCGGCCGACAGACTGCGCAATCGGCGGATTCTCCTCCATCGCTGCTTGACCAAGCGTAGAATCGAAGTATCATCACCCCAACCAAAGGAGGCACTATGCCTTGCATGAAGCGCGGCGCAAAGAAAGCCGCCAAGAAGACCGCGAAGAAAAAGACCAAGAAGTAGCCTCAAGGTCAGCTTTCTGAGGGGGGCGCGAGCCCCCTTCGACTCGGAGAACCAGGATGAGACTCAACCACAAAGTCACGAAGACACCAAGAGGATCCCCGAAGGAAAATACTCCGTATCCTTGGCGTCCTTGGCGGTTCAATGTCAGATTCGGGGTCCGGCTTCCGCTTTGTGCCTTGGTGTCTTGGTGGTAGGATTCCTGTAGCCGAGTCCGTCTGATGCACGAGCTCATCGAGCGTTTCTCCAAGTCGGAAATCCTGCCGGCACTGGCTGAATCCCTGGCAGCCGGCACGCATACCGGCATCTCGGGTGTTGTCGGCGCCGCCCGCTCAATGCTCGCTGCCACGCTTGCCGAGCGGCTCGGGCGCGTCGTTATCTTGATTCCGGACGATGCCCACACCGCGCGCGCCCTACACCTTGATCTTTCGTTTTGGGGACAGTCCCCGTCCGGGGACAGTCCCCTTGGCCTTCTCTTCTTCGAGCCTGACTCACCGCGTTTGCCTGCACAGATCGCAGCGCTCGGCTCCGGGCCCGCGGTCATCGTTGCCTCGGCCGAGAGCCTGAATCGACCGGCCCCGGTTTTCGAGAAGGACGCAACCACCTCGTTCGCACTGGCGCTGAACCAGCAGGTGGCGCTGACCGCGCTGGTTGACTGGCTGGAAGAGAATGGTTATGAACGCACCGACCTCGTGACCGAGCCGGGCGAGTATGCCACGCGCGGCGGCATCGCCGACGTCTTCCCGGAAGAAACCGAGTCGCCGGTTCGAGTCGAATTCCTCGGAGACAGCATCGCGTCCCTGCGTCGGTTCGACCCGCTGCTCCAGCGGTCGGTGTCTCACCTCGAGGAAGCATCGGTCCCGACCCGGAAGCAGCCGGGCCAATCCGACCAGCCGGCCTCAACGCTGCTGCCCCGCAACCTCATTGTCATCACCGAGGGCACCGAGGTCGATGCTCACGCCGTGCTCCTGCTTTCGACCGAACCAGATGCCGAGTTCTCCCTCGGCTGCGCGCCGGCGCACAGCTACCTTGGCAACCTCGAATTGCTGAGAACGGAACTGGGCATCGGAAATCCACAGATTACACAGACTACGCAGATTGAGCATGGAGGATCCGGAATGGAATCTGCGAAATCTGCGGATGGAACTCCGGCTCTGGACTGGTTCATTGCCGCCAGCACCGACAGCCAGCGTGAACGCCTTTCCTCCATCATCGGCGCCGGCCCACGGTACTTCACCGGCGCCCTGAGCGCCGGGTTCTTCGCCCAGCCGCTCGGCTTCGCCCTGCTGACCGAACGGGAAATCTACGGCACCCCCGTGTTCCATCCTCCGCGCCGCCGGTTCAAGGGCTTGCCGATTGACAACATAGTGTCGCTCCGGCCCGGCGACTATGTCGTTCACATTGACTACGGCATCGGATCATTCAAGGGCACCAAACGCATGTCACATGCGGTCGGTGGCCAGGGACGAAGGACAAGGGACGAAGGACAAAGCGACGAGACTGTCGCGCAGGTCGAGAAGGACTACATCGTCGTGGCATATGCGGGCGGCGACAAGGTGTACGTTCCTGTCGAGAACATCGGCCTGCTCGACCGATACGTCGGCTCCGATGACAAGGCACCAGGGCTTGACCGGCTGGGTGGCAGGTCGTGGCTCCACGCCAAGGCCAAGGCCGCGCGTCACAGCGCCGAATACGCCGAGGAGTTGCTCCAGATTTATGCCCGCCGGGCAACGGCCCGCGGGGTCCAGTTCGGACAGGACAGCAAGTGGCAGGCTGAGCTTGAAGCGTCGTTTCCCTACGAGGAAACGCCGGACCAGCTCAAGGTCATGGCCGAAGTCAAACGCGACATGGAAGCCCCGCGCCCGATGGACCGGCTTGTCTGCGGCGACGTCGGCTACGGCAAGACGGAGATCGCCCTGCGGGCGGCGTTCAAGGCGGCTTCGAACCTGAAACAGGTCGCACTGCTCGCTCCGACCACCATTCTCTGCTATCAGCACTATGCCACCTTCCGCAAGCGCCTGGCCCGGTTCCCGCTCCGCGTGGAGATGCTCTCGCGGCTGGTGCCGCCGTCGACCCAGCGCGAAGTTCTCGCCGGGCTGAAAACGGGCGTTGTTGACATCGTCGTCGGCACTCACCAACTGCTCAACCCGGCTGTCGCGTACCACGATTTGGGCCTGCTGGTAATCGACGAGGAACAGAAGTTTGGGGTGCGGCAGAAGGAGCGCATCCGGGCGGCGCGGGCCGAGGTTGACGTGCTGACCCTGACCGCGACCCCGATACCACGCACGCTCTACATGTCGCTATCCGGGCTGCGCGACATATCGCAAATTCACACCGCGCCGCCGGGCCGGCGCGAAATCGCGACCGAAGTCGCGCCCTGGCACGACCGGCTCATCTGCGACTACGTCACCCGCGAACTCGAGCGCGGCGGACAGGTCTTCTTTGTCCACAACGAGATCGAGTCCATCACCCACATAGCAGAGCGACTGCAACGAATCCTGCCCGGAACCAGGTTCGCCATCGCGCACGGCCAGTTGTCGGGCCGGCACATGGCCGACATCTACCTCGGGTTCGCGTCCGGCGAATACCAGATGCTTCTCTGTACCGCCATCATCGAATCCGGGCTCGACCTGCCCAACGTCAATACCATCATCGTCAATCGCGCGGACAAGTTCGGCCTTTCCGACCTGCACCAGTTGCGCGGACGGGTAGGCCGGTCGGAGGCACAGGCCTATGCCCTTTTCTTGACCCCGGCCCGCCGCGAAGTCACCGAGGACGCGCGCAAACGCCTCTCGGCCCTGCTCGCCTATTCGAAGCTCGGGTCAGGCTTCAAGCTGGCCCTGCGCGACATGGAAATCCGGGGCGTGGGCAACCTGCTCGGCACCGAGCAGCACGGCCAGGTCGCGCGGGTCGGATTCAACCTCTACACCCAGATGCTCAAGGAGGCGGTGGCAAGAATCAAGGGAGAACCGGTCGCGGTTGAACCCGAACTTAGCCTAGATGTCTCTGCCTTCATCCCGAAGGAGTACGTCGCTGACTCGTTCGAACGCGTTGCGCTCTACAAACGTCTGCTGGCGGTCGAGAGTGAACCGGAACTGGAAGAGCTGCGCGCGGAACTGGTTGACCGGTTCGGCCGGTACCCGGCACCGGTCGAGACCTTGTTCCTCATCGCGCTGGTCCGCGTCCGCAGCCGCCGGCTCGGGCTGCTCAAGGTCAGCTTGAAGAACCACATCGCGACGATTGTCCGCGCTGACAAGACGGTCACGGCCAAGGGCGGAATCGACGAACTACTGGACTGGCTGAAGCGGGGCGCGTAGCCCGGCAATCTCAATCCGACGACCCGAACCCTCAACGCTCATCCGTACCCGGATCGCCGAGTCGGACAGCAGCTTCGCCGCCCGCTCAGCCCACTCGATAAGACAGACTCCGTCGCCATCAAGATAGGCATCAAGCCCGATTGGTTCAAAGTCGCTGTTCGCGCCAACACGGTAGAGGTCAACGTGGCAAACCGGCAGCCGGCCAGCATATTCCGTGACGATGACGAACGACGGGCTCTTCACGACCTCGGCCACCCCGAGCCCGGCAGCGACGCCCTTTATCATCGTTGTCTTACCCGCCCCCAGTTCGCCGTAGAACGCCACTACATCGCCGGCCCCTAGCTGCGAAGCGAGAGTGCGGCCGAGCTCTATTGTCTCGGCCGCACTCAAAGTGTGAACAACCACCCTCACCCCTACCCTCTCCGTGAGGGAGAGGGAGAAGGGTGAGGGGGATTCGTCACTCGTGGCTCAGACCAGCTCCACACTGATTGCCGTGGCTTCACCGCCGCCGAGGCACGCCGCGCAGAGACCGGTCTTCAGACCCCGGTCCTTCAGGGCATGGATGATGGAGACGATGATCCGCGCGCCGGAGCAGCCAATCGGATGCCCGAGCGCGATCGCACCGCCGGTCACGTTCACCTTGTCCCAGTTCCAGCCGAGGCCCTTGCCGTCGGCGAGCACCTGCGACGCAAACGCCTCGTTTAGCTCGATCAAGTCAAAGTGGTCGATCTTCACGCCCTGTACGTTGAGCAGATTGGTGATGGCCTTGATCGGCGCGAAGAAGAGCCGCTTCGGCTCGACGCTGCCTGTGGCGTATGCGACGATACGCGCCAGCGGCTTCAGGCCTTTGGCTTTGGCGTACGCGCCGTCGGCCAGGACCAGCGCGGCCGCGGCGTCGTTGATTGAGGACGCGTTGCCCGCAGTCACGGTGCCGTCCTTGGTGAACACCGGCTTCAAGGTGGAGAGTTTCTCGAACGTCGAGTTCGCGCGCGGCCCCTCGTCGGTCTCGAACACAACCGGGTCGCCCTTTCTCTGCGGTATGGACACCGGCACGATTTCGGTCTTGAACTTGCCGGCCTTGATTGCCGCAACCGCCTTCGCATGGCTGCCCGCCGCCCACTTGTCCTGTTCCTCGCGGGTGACCCCGGCCTCTTTGGCCGTGAAGTCGCCCAACTCGCCCATGTGGACGTTGCCGAAGAAGTCCCAGATGCCGTCGTAAATCATCCCGTCCTGGAGCGTTACGTCGCCCATCTTGTTCCCGACGCGGAGCTGCTTCATGTAGTAAGGGACATTCGACATCGATTCCTGGCCGCCCGCCACCACGACCTTCGCGTCACCGGCTTTGATCTGCTGACAGGCGAGTGCGGCGGCGATCATGCCGGACCCGCACACTTTGTTGACGGTCAGGGCAGGTATTTCGGGTGCCAGGCCGGCTTTGATCGCGGCCTGGCGGGCCGGGGCCTGACCGATGCCGGCCGGGCACACGTTGCCCATGATCACGCCTTCGATCTCAGCCGGGTTCACTCCCGCTCGCTCGACCGCCGCCTTGATCGCCACCGCGCCCAACTCTGGGGCGCGCTGCGATGCCAGTGAACCGTTGAACCGACCTACGGCCGTCCGAGCGGCACCGACAATCAACGTGTCTTTCGCTTTTCCTATCGTCATCATCTACTCCTTTGCTGCCTTCCAATCCGGCTTCTGCTTAGCGAGAAACGCAGTGGTGCCGATTGCCGGCTCCCCGGTCGAGAAGCAAACGCCGAACGCCTCAACTTCGTATGAATTGCCCGTCGCCAGGTCGGTGTCCTGGCCGAGATTGATGCAGGCCTTGGCCAGTTTGACCGCAGTCGGGCCTTTGGCCGCGATCTTCTTCGCCATCTCGGTCACGGTCTCCATCAGCTTGTCTGCGGGCACGACCTTGTTCGCCAGGCCGATCCGCAGCGCCTCGGCCGCGTCGATCGCGTCGCCGGTGTATATCAGCTCTTTCGCGATTCCCGGCCCGACCAACCGCGCCAGACGCTGCGTGCCGCCGAATCCCGGTATCAGGCCGAGATTCACCTCGGGCTGCCCGATTTTGACCGTGTCCGCCAACACCCGTATGTCGCACGCGATGGCGATTTCGCACCCGCCGCCCAGCGCGAAGCCGTTAACCGCGGCGATGACCGGCTTCTCCGAGCCCGCAATCTTGCCGAGCGCGCGGTGGCCGTTCTTTGCGAACTCCCGCGCCTGCATCGTGGTGAACTTCGACATTTCGGCGATGTCGGCCCCGGCCACGAACATCTTGCCCTCGGCATAGACTACGACGACCATCACGTCGTCCTCGTGCGCGAACCAGTCCATCGCACGCTCAATCTCGAGTACTACTTCGGTGTTGAGCGCATTCATCGGCGGTCGGCTGAACTTGAGCCAGCCGATGCCGTCGGTCTTGCTGACAACCAGATGCTTGAAATCCAAGGAAGCCTCCTGTTCTAGCACTCACCCGGTGTGGGTGGGGGCACCAATATTAGGAGAAGGGCCGCCCGAGGTCAAGCCGGCACGCGGCCCGCCCGGCGTTTGACTGCAGCCGGAAAGGCGCTAAGCTAATCCAACCAACGGAGGAAGAAGTATGACAGCGTTGATAATCGTTCTGGCCATCATCGTCCTGCTTGTAGTCATCGCCATCGGCATCTACAACTCGCTGGTCGTGAAGCGCAACCGCGTCAAGAACGGCTGGTCCCAGATCGACGTTCAGCTCAAGCGCCGAATCAACCTCATCCCGAACCTGGTCGAGACGGTCAAGGGCTACGCGGCCCACGAAAAGGCGATCTTCGAACGGATTGCCGAAGCCCGGTCCCTGGCTATGAACGCCAGAGGCCCGGCCGAGTCGGCCAAGGCCAACAATGCGCTGACGGACACGCTGAAGACTCTATTCGCGGTAGTCGAGAACTACCCGAACCTGAAGGCGAACGAGAACTTCCTCAAGCTGCAGGAAGAGCTCTCGGGCACCGAGAACAAGATTGCCTTCTCCCGGCAGTTCTACAACGACGTGGTGATGGACTACAACAACTCGACCCAGATGGTCCCGTCGAGCATCTTCGCCGGCATGTTTGGGTTCAAGCAAGCCGAGTTCTACAACGTGCCCGAGGCCGAGCGCGAAGCCCCGAAGGTCAAGTTCTAGCAGTCACCGACTGAGCAAGACCGCCGTGCCGGACCGCAAGAATCTCTATCAGCTCATCAGCGCGAACAAGGTGAAGACCGCGCTCTTCATCATCGCATTCTCGCTGTTGCTCGGGCTGGTCGGCTACGCGTTGGGCTGGTATTTCCGCTGGGGAACCGGCATCTACGCGCTGTTCGGCTTGCTTATCGTCGGCTACAACCTCATCCTCTACTACAACTCGGACAAGCTGGCCCTGGCCGTGAACGGAGCGAAGCCCGCTGACCCGGCCGAGTACCGCCAGTTGCACAACATCGTGGAGGAGGTAGCGATTGCGGCGGGCACGCCAAAGCCACGCGTCTACGTCATTGATGCCGACGCGCCCAATGCCTTTGCCACCGGCCGGAACCCGAAGCACGCCTCCATCGCGGTGACCCGCGGCCTGCTCCAGTTGATGAATCGCGAGGAACTGCAGGGCGTGATTGCGCACGAACTCTCTCACATCCGCAACTACGACATCCTGGTGATGACGATCGTCGCCATCATCGGGGGCTTGCTGCTGCTGTTCCGGGACATCTTCCTGCGCTGGGGACTGCTCGGCGGAGGCCGACGCCGCAACTCGCGGGGAGGCGGTCAGCTGGGGTTGATACTGGTGGTCGGGGCCCTCGTGCTCGCGATCGTCTCGCCGCTGCTGGTAGCGCTCATCCGCGCGGCCATATCAAGGCAGCGTGAGTACCTGGCCGACGCGTCCGGCGCGCTCATTGTACGTAACCCGTACGGACTCAGTTCTGCCTTGAAGAAACTGGGGGCGTACCAAGGCAAGCTGCGCGCCACCTCGGCCGCGACTGCCCACATGTTCATCGCCAACCCGTTCGGCAAGGACCGCGGCAAGTCGATGAACCTCTTTGCGTCGCACCCGCCGATTGAGGAACGGGTCCAGCGGCTTGAGCAGCTCACCTTGCCGGATGAACCCGCCGCCGGCTAGCCGCGGGTCGCGCGGCCCGGCCGGTCCACCCCTCCCTGCCCACCCGGCTTCTTGTAGAACCCACCCTTCCTGAACCGGTCTCCGTTCCTCACACACGGAGGCATCTCGCCCTTGAACTTCACCGAGTCCGGGCCGAACACCTCGCGCACCGACGCAACTAGTTCATTGCTCAGCGCGACCCGCTGCTCGCGCAGCTTCAAATCCCGGTACGAGCCGTCCGGTTGGAGGAGCCTCAAGTAGACGAGACCGGTGCCGGGGTGCTCTTCCAGCCGTTCCTTGAGCTTCAGCAGCATCACGTCGTCCATCTCCTTCTCCGGGACCGCGACCACGATCGCGGACAGGAACCGGTTGCAGTCTTTGAACAGCATCACGCGTTCGGCCCAGAACTGCGGCACGCCGTGGCCGCGTCCCGACGGATCCGCGGCGCGCACCTTCACCGTGCCCTGCACAGCAACCAGGTTGTCGGTCTTGAGCATCGCGCGGCATCCCTCCAGCACATCGGAGAATACCATCACCTCAATCGAGCCGTCGAAGTCCTCGACCGTGACAATCGCGTACTCCCGGTCCCGCTTGTCCTTGCGCGCCCGGCGTCCGGTGATCACCCCGCCGAACGACGCCTTGTGACCGTCGCGCATCGTCTCAATCTGAGCGATGGTCGAAAGGCCCAGCGCCTCGTATTCGGCCCGGTACGGTTCGAGCGGATGGGACGAGAAGTAGAACCCGAACGCCGCCTTCTCGTAGGCCAGCAACTCGTGGGTGTCGAACTTCACCGCGGCCGGCTTCGGCTTGTCCTCCGCCGCGCCGAACATGTCGCACTGGCGCTCGGCAAATCGGAGCTTCTCCGAGGAAGCCTTGTTCATCTCCCACTCCAGCGAGTTTAGCAGCACGGTCCGGTTCGGCTCGAAGCAGTCGAATGCGCCGACCTTGATGAGCGACTCGACCGCCTTGCGGTTCACAGCGCCTTTGGTCCGGACCAGGAAGTCGAGCAAGTTCTCGTACGACCCGCGCGCCTGCCGCTCTTTGACGATGAACTCGCTTGCCCCGGTCCCGAGGTTCTTGACCCCGGCCAGCCCGAACCGGACGTTGTCGCCGTCAATCGTGAACCGCACGAAGCTCGAGTTCACATCCGGACCCAGTATGGCAATCCCCATCCGCCGCGCCTCGTTCACGAACTTCGCCAGCTTCTTGAAATCCCCGAGTTCGCTGGTCAGGGTCGCGGCGATGAACTCGACCGGGAAGTTGGCCTTCAGATACGCGGTAGTGTACGAAAGGTAGGCGTAGCCCGCGGCGTGAGACTTGTTAAACCCATACCCGGCAAACTTGGCCAGCAGGTCGAAGACCCGCTCCGCTGTTGCTTCGGGCGTCCGGCTGTGCTTCTCGGCGCCGGCGATAAACACGTCGTGCTGGGCGTCCATCTCCGCCCGGTTCTTCTTGCCCATTGCCCGACGCAGCAGGTCGGCCTTGCCCAGCGAGAACCCGGCCAACGCTTGCGCCGCCTGCATCACCTGCTCCTGGTATATCATGATTCCGTAGGTTTCGCTGCAGATCGACTCGAGCAGCGGGTGCTCATACTCAATCGGCTCCCGGCCGGCCTTGCGGGCAAGGTACTGCGGAATCAGATCCATCGGGCCGGGCCGGTACAGAGCTATCAACGCGATGATGTGCTCGATTCGATCCGGCATCATCTGCCGGCACAGGTCGCGCATCCCCGCGCTCTCCAGTTGGAAGACTCCGACCGTGTCCGACCGCTGGAGCAGCTTGAACGTTTCCGCATCGTCGAGCGGCATCGTCTCGATGTCTAGGCTTGTGCCTTGGTCCCGGACCAGCTTCGCTGCTTCCTCCACCACGGTCAGGGTCCGCAGGCCGAGTATGTCCATCTTCAGGAGCCCGGCTGCACCCAGCGCGTACATGTCGTACTGGGTGCAGACATCCTCACCCGGCGACCGGTAGAGCGGCACAAGCTCGACGAGCGGCTGCGGAGCAATCACGACCGCTGAGGCGTGAATCGAGGCGTGCCGGGCGAGCCCCTCGACCTTGCGCGCAATTGCCATCATCTCTTCGTACTCAGGCTTCTCGTCGACTGCATCCCGGAGTTCTGCTACCCCCTTGAGAGCCGGCTCGAGCTCCATGTTCTGCGGAATCAGCTTCGCGATCCGGTCGACGTCGCCAATCGGGACGTCCAGCACCCGGCCCACGTCCCGCACGGCCGCACGGGCCTGCATCGTGCCGAACGTAATGATCTGTGCGACCGAGTCCTCACCATAGCGCTTCCGGATGTAGTCGATGACTTCCTGCCGACGTGCGTCCGCGAAGTCGATGTCGACGTCCGGCAGACTGACCCGCTCGGTTGTCAGGAACCGCTCGAAGAGCAGCCCGTAGCGTAGCGGGTCGATATCGGTGATGCCGAGGCAGTAGAGCACAAGACATCCCGCAGCCGAACCTCTGCCCGGCCCGACCGGTATGCCCTTGGACCGCGCAAAGTCCACGATGTCCTTAACCACGAGGAAGTAACCTGGGAACCCCATCCTCGCGATGACGTCCAGCTCGAAGGTCAGCCTTTCCTCAATCGCCGGAGTCAGGCGATGGTAGCGCCGGTGCAGCCCCTCCAGCGCAAGGTGCTTCAGATACGCGAGCGGGTCGGCAAAGCCTTCGGGTGGACGAAAGTACGGCAGGTGAAATTGGACATGCTCGAAGTCGAGCAGCAGGTTGCACCGGTCCGCGACTTCGCGGGTACGCCGCACCGCTTCCGGCATGTCAGCAAAGATCTTGGCCATCTCCTGCTGCGAGCGGAAGTATAGCTCGTTTGAGCTCATCTTCATGCGGTTCTGGTCGGAGAGCTTCTTGCCGGTCTGGATGCAGACCAGCGCGTCGTGGGCGCGGGCATCGTCCGGACGTAGGTAGTGGCAGTCGTTGGTGGCGACAATCGGGATGTCGAGCGTGGAGCTCAGTTCGCGGATTCCGGGAATGATCTTCTCCTGGTCGGCAAAGCCGGCCCGCATCACCTCCAGGTAGAAATTCTCGGGCCCCAGTATCTGCTGGTACTGTGACGCGGCCTGCATGGCGCGCTCCGAGTCACCTCGGCGCAGGTAGTAGTTCACCTCGCCCTTGAGACAGCCGGACATGCCAATGAGCCCGTCCGCGTGTGCGGCCAGCAACTCCTTGTCAATCCGCGGTCGGTAGTAGAACCCTTCGAGGTACGCCCGCGTCGTCAGCTTCATCAGATTGTGGTAACCGGTCTCGTTCCGACACAGCAGGGTCAGATGGAAACTCGCCTCGTGTACGTCGGAGTCGGGCTTCTTCTCGGTGCGGGAACGCGGGGCCACGTACATCTCGGCGCCGATAATCGGCTTCACACCGACCTTCTGCGCTTCCTTGTAGAATTTGATTGCCCCGAACATGTTGCCGTGGTCGGTAATAGCCAGGGCCGGCATCCGGAACTCGGCCGCGAGTTTGACGACCGCCTCCACACTCGAGGCACCGTCGAGCAGGCTGTATTCGGTATGATTGTGGAGGTGGACGAAGTCCACGTCCCCGGGCTTCGCGGTCACGGACCTATAATGCGGGATGGAGGCCGCAAGTCAAGGACAGAGAATGACCAGTTGCCAATTCCTAATGACCAACGAAACAGGAAATGACTAGCTAAGGGCGGCAGCGGGCCTGCACTTGGGAATTGAGCATTTCCGCAGTCGATTGGACATTGGCGATTGGGGAATTGGGACCTCCCAGTTCGAGCGAGTCGCTCGAACCGAGCTACGGTTTCTGTTCGAACTCGAGGTGCAGCTTGAGACGCGGGCCGGTGAATTCGGGAGGAAGGGGCGGTAGTCGGTCGAGGACGAGCAGCGCCCGCTCGCAGGACGCGTCGTAGGCACCGTCGCCCGACTTCTTCTCCAGCTTGACCTGTCGGACGGTGCCGTCGCGCTCAATGACGAACATCA
>CAYOCZ010000034.1:0-12483 GCA_964402475.1 uncultured bacterium
TCCCGGACGGCACGTTCTCGATGACGTAGCGGCCGGTTGAATCGGTCAACATCCCCAGCTCAGTTCCTTCCAGAGCCACGCGCGCTTCTGGGACGGGCAACCCGGTCCGGACATCGAACACCGTGCCTTCGACGCTGCCGACGTTGGCGGTATCAACCAACGGCGCATTCACCTCGGTCGTGTCGCCGCCCTTGACCTCAACGTTGAACGACTTGAGCGGATAGCCGGTGAAGGACACTTCCAGCGTCTGCGGCCCGGCCGGGAACCGGCTGAAAAGGAACGCGCCATCGGCCCGGGTTGACTCTGCAAGCTCGGTCCCGACGACTGAGACCCTTGCGCCGACGACCGCGAGCCTGGTTCCGGCGTCAGAGACCCGGCCCACGACGACCCGCGGCCGGCTCGGGTAGAGCAGCAGGTCGACCATCACGGTGTCCGGAACCGGCTTGGCCGGCGGCGACCACGCCAGCCGCACGTCGAGATAGCCGGCGCGCGACACCAAGAGCGTCCCGCCTCTCTTGGGCACGGCTACGACAAGGCACTGTCCCGAAAAATCGGTCACCGCCATGACGTCGCTGCCCTCGCTCATGACCGCTGCCCCGGCCAGCGCCCGCCTCGTCTCGCCGTCCTGCACCCGGGCAACAACATTCGGCGCGGCCAGAGCCGCCGCCGCAAGGCTGAGAACGCACGCTAGGGACCTCATGTAATGGAGGATACTCTCTCCGGATCAGCGCTCCTTGTCAAGTCTTGGCGGAAGCCGTGCGCAACCGTTCGGCGCGGATGGCGGCGGGGCCGGCTCTGACGCGTCCCAGGGAACACGAACTGGCGCTTCACGGATGGTCTTGCGGTTCGCGCGGGAAATCACCTTCGAAGTCGCCCCGCAAACCACCCGCACAACCGCGGCGGCAGTCATACTAACATTCGCGGCGCAATTCGCCGCGCGGTTCGCCCTGACCACGAACCCGCAACTGCCTCCGAGGGTCGAGCGCGGAATCGCGGTCGGCATCACGTCGGAAGCCGCCCTGGAAATCGCGGGGCGAACCCCTTTGGAAACCTGCGTCGGAATCCCCTCCGGAATCACCCCGGGAACCGTCCCGGGAACGGTTCCCAAGGTGGTTCGCGGGGCGAGCTTTTCAGCCTGTTCCCCTGCGTCGGTTCCGCTAACGTGCGACGGCAGAAAGAGTTATAGTGCTGACACTATGACGGACGTGGTCTGCCTTGTGTATCGTGCGTCCTGGCCTGCATAACAGCACGGAGGTCGGCACTGGTGGCGCACGTCCGGGCTGGGACGACCGGAAACCAGAGGGCCTTTTCGGTCTCCGGTTCGCGCCATGGGTTGTCTACCGTGTGGTTCACCCCGCCTACGCCTCTTCGGTCTTGCCCGTGGCCGGGACAGAGGCCCATGGAGTACAGGCCCGGATGCCCCCAGCCCTGACTGTTCGGGTTGACCCGGGGAGAACGCGGAGAGAGGCCTCCCGAAGGCCCTGCTGGGCGTGTTCGGTCGTGGCGTCCTGGGCCACTCCCTGGATAGTACCGGGGTATGCCCGGGGCATGCCCTCCTATTCAGGCGGCCGGAGCGCAGTGCGATGCCGGTTAATCGTTGGCCTGCCGAGAGATACGCGGACGGGATACCGACGCAAGCGCACCGGTCGCGCACAACCGCGATTCGGCTGGCGTTTTCCGTTTCCCCTACGATAACGTCCCGCAACAGCCCGGCCAACTTGTGAAATGTTTTCCCGATGGCGACGGCGCGCAGACAGAAGCTGCCCGCGGAAACGCGGGCAGCGTGGTAGTCGCGGGTTGGAGCTGGAGCTAGTCCGTTAGAACGACCTTTCGGCTGATTCTCTCCCCGCCCCTGTCCAGTGTGCAGAAGTAAACACCGGGACCGATTGATGCGGGAAGGCTGATCTTGCGGTGGTAGCAGCCGGGACCCACGTTCTCTTTCCGTGACCACACGGTTCTGCCCGAGGCACCACTGAGCGTGATTGCGGCGGCCGTCCGTCGAGGTGCAGAGAATTCGACCGTGAATGCGCGAGCGGCCGGATTGGGATAGACCAGGAGCCGTGCCTCTGGCTGCGCCGTCGTCGGAGGTTCTTCTTCGCCGACAGACAGTCTGCGGGCATAGAATAGGGTCTCGTCAACAGCAGAAGCGAAGGCGATGTGGGGTCTACCGGTCCGGTCTACGGCGACTGACACCACGTCCGCATTCTTGGTGACAACCATCTCTCCTTCCCATCCTCCGGCCCACCGCCACTGATACGTCACGGGGTCCCACATGCTGGCACAGGCGATGTGGGGTCGTCCATTGTTGAGGACGAAGTCGCAGCACACATTGCCCACCGACACGTTTGCCCCCTCGACTTGCCAGCTACTGTCCTTGCCTGTAGCATAGGCGCCGCTGCGATACACCACATGGAACAGGTCAGTAGCCGGGTCGCTCCGAACGCAAACCGGCCAGAAGTCCCAAGGTCCCCAGCCTTGGGCTGAGTCGACGTCGAATCGGTGCCAATCTTGACCGTCGTACTCAAAGAACGAAAGCCAGAGGCTGTCATCGGTCCCATATTTGGTCCAAGTTACTGCAACACCGGGTTGGTCATTCGTGTCAAGGGTAAGTGAAGCGCCGCCCAGCCGTCTGAGTGAATCAGCTTGGTATGCTGGAACCGTCAGAATGCTCCAGGTGTCGCCAACCTCACGGGCATATTCAACCGTGACAGAATCCACGAAGACTATGTGCGGAGTCCCGTCTCGGGCAAGCGCAAGAGCGCCTAACGCCAGCCGCCCGGGCGATGCACCTCCGGCGACGGTGTCAATGCGCCAGGTGTCTCCGTCCCGGAAGGCATAGCGCAGCTCACTGGGCTCAGGCCAGCCTGCGAGAACATACGCGGCGTGGGGAACGTCGTTAGTGTCCAGGCACAATCCCACGTGCGAAACGCCGGAAGAGCAGTTGGTGTCAGGGTACTCGACATCCCAGCCGGTTCCATTCCAACTGGTGTATCCCAAGCGCCTTCCGCCGCCGAATGCCACATGAGGCAAGCAGAGTGTGTCGGTCGCGATCGAAACGGTGGCCGGGCGCCCGGGCAGAATCGGGCCTGTCTCCCAGTTCTGGCCAAGCCCGACGGACAACAGAATGAGCAAGCAACAGATGCGACATCGCATGGGTCACCCTCAGTCGACAAGCGCTAACTTCTTCGTTACCTGGTTGCCTTGTTGAGAGAGCGTCAGGTAATAGATGCCCGAAGGAAGCGACCGAGATTGCCTCTTGATGGCCAGCCTGTAGTAGCCAGGGCTCATTTCTCGATCTGCGACCGCCATCTTGACCCTGCCCTGAACGTCGTACAGTGTGAGCCTCACCCGCCCCTTGACCGGCACGCCATATTGCGCTGTGAAGTCGCCGAGGACGGGATTCGCACTTGAGGTCGTGAATCCGAGTTCCTTAGGCAAGCCGCTCTCTTCAGCTTGTGGGCCCTCGCCGCCTCTGGGAATGACCATGCAGATGGCCTGGGCCGGAAGGTACTGCTGCTCCGGAGTAATGGTCTGTCTCGTACTCGTGCATGTCACGAGTATTGCGCCCGGAGAACCGGCCTGCACGATGAAAGTCACCTCGCCCTGAGCATCGGTCCAGCCTATCTGGTAGATGTCATTGACCTTGTACAGACAGACTTTGATGTTTGCGATGCCCTGGTCATTCCCGTCGGTGACCCGGACCAGAAACGGTAGTGCCGCTCCCTGCGATATCCACTGAGGAGCTTCCACATACATCGACTCAGGAGCCATTATCCAGGGCTCATTTTCAGGAGAGCCAAACAGGTTGTGGGCGTGTCTTAGGTAGTGGTTGGGGTAGGCGACCTTGGACATTCCCTCGGCCAGTCCGAGTGAAGGGGTCGGGGCGTGTTGTGGATCCCCGCTATCGAACAGCAGTCTCCAGAACTGGTGTTGTAGCTCCTGAGACGCCCAATAGTACCCGTAGCGGGTGTTGCCGAGGTGCGCGACGCCCATCGTGGTCGGATAGAAGTTGGTGTATGCATCAGCCATTATTGTGTCGGACGGCAGGTAGCCGGCGTGCGGTTCGAACGAGTCAAATGCCGCTGTATAGCAGCCCATGTCGTAGACGACGTAATGGCGACCGGTGAGGTCACAATACTGCAGGCCAGCTTCGTGGTCAGTCTCGGGATTCGGATTGAGTGCCCAGACTAGCCACCATTCGCGCCACTCATTAGGGCCGGGATCATGAACGAAGGACTGGCATGCGAAGTTTCTCGGGGACCCGTGGCAGTTTATGTTGTACAGGCCGGCAGCGGGGTAGGCTCCACCGGGGTAGGCCAAGGCCCTTCCGAAGGCGTCCCGCGCTACGGGCGCAACGACTGCGTTGTAGTTGGTGTGGGAGAAGTAACCAGGGAACGTTCCCCGCGTTTCTTGGTAAGGATACAGGTAATAGCCCACCGTGAAGTCCGTGCTGTCGTAGATCCAAATCGCTCGGTTGAACTGGCTCAGGTCATCGCTGCCTTGTCTCTCGTATCGTAGCGCCTTGCGTACCCAATTGTGGACTGTACTGTCGCTTCGCACGGTCAGTCGGCCGACGAGAAGCTCGGGGTAGATATCAACGGCGTCGTGGTAGGGTTCACCCCAACGCCCGTCCGGGCCGGCGGGGTCACAATCCCAATCTCCATTCATGTCGGAGAAGTACAAGTCAGATGGCATTGCATAGGGCGAGTTATTGCCGGGGGGCGGCACAGTGTTCGTACTATCGCACCACCCGTACCGAAACGGTACTACGCCAGCATCTCCGCCAAGAAGAACCCAGACCGTGCCACACTGCTCATAGCCGAACTTCAGGTAATTGCGCAGCCTCTCAGCGCTATCCACCCCGGGAAAGTCGAGCAGGAACTGACTCAGTCGAACAACGCGCGCCGGGATGCCTTTGTCGGTCAGCCAGTCAGCATAGGGCTGAAAGGAATCGGCGAGAAGGTCATTGGTGATGATGGTGTACGTAGTTGGGTACGGGAATGGGGAACGTTCTCCCGCCTCGGGAGGCTGCTCCTGCGTCAGCATCGGCGGCTGATAGTAAGCGGGAATCTCGTTGTCGTTCTCAATGACTGCCCTCAACGCAAGGTCATAGGTCTTCTGTGCGTTGATGCCCCTGATCTTGGCCCGAGACCTCGACGCAGCTTCGCTTGTGAAGAACTCAAACTCGATGCGAGAAACGACATAGACTTTCCTGAGCGCCGGCTTGTACATCAGCGGATGAACCGCGACGGTGACCAGGCCAGCTCCATCAAAGAAGCCGCGCTCGACAATGACGGTGGGAGCGGCCGGATAGGGCGACTTGGAGCTGTATATGGTCGAGTCCGGCGGCACCCACGGCGGCGTGCTGTCGAGCGGTACGGACGGTTGTGATGGGTATAGGTAATAGTCGCCGATGAGCTTGTATTCGCACGTCTTGACGTTCACTGAGTCGGCTGTCACGCCCGGCGGCAGAATGTAGGTGAGGAAACGGACTGGAAGTTCAGGGTATCCGGGCGGGCCGTCACGATAGAAGTCCTTCGCGACTACCCGCTGGAACTCGCGCTCGGACTCAAATGAGAATTGGCCCGGCGAATAGCTGAGTTGGTGTGCCGCTAGTACGCCGACCAAGCAGACCAGCGCGCACGACAGTCTCGCGGTCATTGCGTCCTCCTTGGTTTCTTGCGGCCAAGCCCCATGCTTAGTCGTAGCGGCTAATGGTAAGCTCGCCTGACCTCTTGTCAATAGCGGGCGCGGCTTCGACGGCATGCCCCGTAACCACTTCACAGACGATGAATTAGCTTTGCGCCTCCAGACATCCAGGAGGGCCTTCACACCTCTCGGCTACTTCGGGGATGCTTTAACCATGTCTGAGTCCCACGGCCCGGGTCCACGATAGGGAGCGGCGGGCTTTCGCCCGCCCCTGTCAGTGCTGACTCCTAACTACTTACATCTTACCTCGTTACCACGTCCTTTCGGATTGCCTGCGCTTGGGCTTGGGCTGGCGCTTGTGCTTAGCTGACCTGGAGTATGAAGCCGCGGAGGTACTCGGACTCGGGCAGCGAGAGCAAGACCGGGTGGTCCGGCCCCTGCGTTCTGCGGTCGAGGATGGTGAAGCTGCGGCCCGCGTCCTGAGACGCAACAACCAGCATGTCGAGCGTGTCCTGCCGCTTGACCCTGCGGAGTCGGTCGGCTAGGCTTAGTTTCCCATGACAGATGAAGTGATTCGTATCCGCGGAGCGCGAGAGCACAATCTCAAGAACATCAGCCTCGACATCCCGCGCAACAAGCTGGTGGTCATCACCGGCCTGTCCGGCTCGGGCAAGTCGTCGCTCGCGTTCGACACCATCTACGCCGAGGGCCAGCGCCGAATCATACCCCGATGGTACGGCAGGCCGAGCGGAGCACGGCCGGATGGTCAGACGCGATCCGGGAACTTCTCTTTCAGGTAGGTGACGATGTCGGTGGTCGGCGTGCCGGGCCCGAAAAGCCGGCCGCACCCCTGCTTGTACAACTCCTCCATGTCCTCTTTCGGGATGATGCCACCGCCAAAGACGAGGATGTCGCCCGCGTCCTTCTCCTTGAGCAGGCGCATCGTCTCGGGAAAGAGCGTCATGTGCGCGCCGGAGAGCACCGACAAGCCGACGACGTCGACGTCCTCCTGCAACGCCGCCTCGGCGATCATCTCCGGGGTCTGGTGCAGTCCGGTGTAGACGACCTCGAACCCGGCATCGCGCAGGGCGCGGGCAACGACCTTTGCCCCACGGTCATGACCGTCGAGTCCCGGCTTTGCGACCAATACTCTCAACTTCTTAGCCATTGTTCCTCCAATCGGGCGCGCTTCCCGCTCACCGCCGACCGCCCGGTCCGCAACTGCAAACTGGTACCTGGAAACTCGTCATTCTGGCTCTAGAACATCGGCGGTTCTTCATAGCTGCCAAAGACCTCTTTCATCGTGCCGCAGATCTCGCCGAGCGTCGCGTAAGCACGCACCGATTCCAGGATAGGGTACATTACGTTGTCCCGTCCCGCGCACGCCGCCTTCAGGTCGGCCAAGGCCTTCTTCACCTTCGCGTTGTCCCGCTTCTTCCGCAGTTCATCGAGCCGCCGGTGCTGCTCCTGCTCGACCGTGGGGTCGATCCTCAGCAACGGTATCTCCAGCTTCTCGCCCTCGAGTACGTGCTTGTTCACTCCTACGACCGTACGCCGTCCGTCCTCGACCTGCTTCTGATACCGGTACGCCGCGTCGGCAATCTCCCGCTGCGGGAAGCCGTGTTCGATGGCTCTCACCATTCCGCCCAGCGCGTCGATCTTCCGGAAGTAGTCGTAGGCCTGCTTCTCCAGTTCGTTGGTCAGCGCTTCGACGAAGTACGAGCCGCCCAGTGGGTCAATCGTGTTCGGGACCCCGGTTTCCTCGGCAATCAGTTGCTGGGTGCGCAGGGCAATCAGTACCGCCTTCTCGGTCGGCAGGGCCCAGGTCTCATCCATCGAGTTGGTGTGCAGGCTCTGGGTCCCGCCCAGCACCGCAGCCAGGGCCTGGAACGCGGTGCGCACGATATTGTTCTCGGGCTGCTGGGCAGTCAGGCTGCAGCCCGCGGTCTGGGTATGGAAGCGGAGCAGCCACGACTCCGGCCTCTTGGCCTTGAACGTCTCCTTCATCTCCCGCGCCCAGATGCGCCGCGCCGCCCGGAACTTGGCAATCTCCTCGAAGAAGTCGAGGTGCGAGTTGAAGAAGTAGGAGAGCCGCGGAGCAAACACGTCGACGTCGAGCCCGGCCTTGATTCCCGCCTCGACATAGGTCAGCCCGTCCTTCAGGGTGAACGCAAGCTCCTGTGCCGCGGTGGAACCGGCCTCGCGTATGTGGTAGCCGGATATCGATATCGTGTTCCACTTCGGCACGTGCTTCGCCGCATAGGCCATGATGTCGGTGATGACCCGCATCGACGGCTCGGGCGGGAACAGCCACGACTTCTGGGCGATGTACTCCTTCAGGATGTCGTTCTGGATCGTGCCGCGCAGCTTCTCGCTCGGCACGCCCTGCTTCTCGGCGGCGGCAAGGTAGAATGCCCAGACCACCGCGGCCGGGCCGTTGATGGTCATCGAAGTCGAGACGTCCGCCAGCGGGATGCCGTCGAACAACGTTTCCATGTCGGCCAGCGACGCGATGGCCACGCCGCACTTGCCCACCTCGCCCTGCGCCAGCGTGTCGTCGGAATCGCGGCCGTACAGGGTTGGGAAGTCGAACGCGACCGAGAGGCCGACCTCGCCGTGCGCGAGCAGGAACTTGTACCGGCCGTTGGTATCCTTGGCCGTGCCAAAGCCCGAGAACTCGCGCATCGTCCACTGCCGACCGCGGTACATGTTGTTCCGGACTCCACGGGTGAATGGATACTGGCCTGGGAACCCCAGGTCCTTCAGGTAGTCAAATGCGGCAACGTCGGCGGGCGTGTAGAGGATGTCGAGCGGCACACCGGAAAGTGTCTGGAACTGCCCGGCGTCGGCCTGCTCGACTCCCTCCTGCCACCGCCGCCGTTCCTCGGCAATCCGCTTCAGGTCATCAGCCATCTAAGTCTCCTCTCAGCTCGCAGCCAGCACATCCTTGAGTATCGCCTCGGCCGCCCGATACGGAGTCGTACCGCCGTCCAGCACCTGTTGCACAAGGCCGGCGAGTCGCTCGGTCACGTCCGGCCGGCGCCACACGTCGCGCCTCAGCCATTCCTCAGTCAGTTCGATAATCTCGGACCTTATGCTCTCACGCCTTCGCTCCATCATCACGCCGGAGCGTTCAAGGTGCTTCCGGTGCGCCTCGAGCTGATCGAGCAGGCACGGGATGCCCAGCCCGGTCGTCGCCACGGTCTTCACCACCGGTGACACCCAGCCGTCGGTTTTCGCCTTCATCTCGACCATCGTCTCGATTTCCATCACCATCCGGTCCGCGCCCTCCCGGTCCGACTTGTTCACGCAGAATAGGTCGCCGATTTCCATCAACCCGGCCTTCATCGTCTGGATGGCGTCGCCCGACTCGGGGACCAGCACCACAACGGTCGAATGGGCGGCGCCGGCAATGTCGAGCTCGACCTGTCCCACGCCGACCGTCTCGATGATGATACAATCCCGGCCGAATGCGTCCAGCACGTCGCAGACTTCCTTCGTACGCGCCGCCAGGCCGCCGACCCCGCCCCGCGTTGCCATCGAGCGGATGAACACGCCCGGGTCGGTGAAGAGCGACGGCATCCGAACCCGGTCGCCGAGCAGGGCTCCGCCCGAGAATGGCGAGGTCGGGTCGACCGCTACAATACCTACGGTCCTGCCGCGGTTCCGGCACTCGCGCCCGAGCTTCTCGACCAGGGTGCTCTTGCCCGCGCCGGGCGGGCCGGTGATGCCGATGCGGAATGACCTGCCCATCAACGGGTAGAGCTCGTCGAGGGCCACGGTCGCGGCGTCCGGCTCGTCCTCGACAACGCTCATTAGCCGGGCGCACGCCCGCTTGCTGCCGCCGCGAAACTCCCGGAGCAGCTCGTTAGTAGTCAATCCCGACCCGATTGACGAATCCCTTCTGGTAGGGGTGCTTCACTTCGTGGACTTCACTGACCAGGTCGGCGCGCTCCAGCACGGCCTGCTTTGCTCCGCGACCGGTGAACACAAGCTCGACGTCGTCCGGGCAGGCATCAACCAGGCCCAGTGCGTCGTCGAGCTTCATCAGGCCGTAGTCCACCGCCACGTTTATTTCGTCGAGCACGATGAGCCGGTACCGGCCCGAACTCAGCGCCTCGCGGGCGAGTTTGAGCCCGCGCGCGGCTTCGGCCAGGTCCTCGGCGCTCGGGTTGCCCTTCTCGACGAACGTCGGCAGGCCGGTCTGCACCACGGTCAGGCCTTTGACTCCCTTGGCGGCAGTGATTTCGCCATAGTCCGGGCTGCCCTTCATGAACTGGACAATCAGCACTTCCCAGCCATGGCCGGTGGCGCGCAACGCCAAGCCCAAGGCCGCTGTTGTCTTGCCCTTGCCCTCGCCGGTGTAAACCTCTACCACTTCAGGAAGTGACCTGGGTAAAGGGAAAGTGGAGAATCACGAGTCCGCACTTCGCCATTTCCACTTTCTCCTTTGCCACTGTCTTGGTGATCGTCAATCGACCATCCTCACCCAAGATCGGGGTCGATATCCGAGGCCTTGGCCTTGAACAGCAGCCGCAGCAACGCGTTCCAATTCCGGAACCGAAAGACCTCACCCGCGACCGGCGAGTTGGCGATGGCCTGGGCCGACTCGCCCTCTGCCGAGCCAATCATGATTCTCAGGAACATGTGCGCGACGGCCCACGCCAGCACCAGCCCGAAGAACAAACTGAAGACCCCGTCGAGCGACTGGAACGAGAGACCCGTCATGGCGAACAACCAGTGCGCGACCAGGAACGCCACCGCCAAGAATGCAATGAACAACACGAACGTAACGGTGTACTCACTGACGTGAATCATGCCGGCGAGCCCCGGTGAGAACGCCGTCGCCGCCGCGGCCGCGACGACCCCACCCGCGGCCTCGAACATTGGCAGGCCTGCGGCGGCCTTGCTGCCGCGAATAGTCTGAACAACGATCACCGTCACCATGATTACCAGGGTCACCCAGTCATGCCAGTTCATCGTTCCTCCGGTTGAACTTCAGGCGGAATCGTGCTCCGGTCGGGGCCATAGCAGAGCCTAGTTCGTAGATTCAGCACCGCGCTACCCGACATCGGGGTCGAAGTCCGGACCGAGCTTGGCCTTGAACAGCAGCCGCATCAACGCGTTCCAGGTCCGGAACTGGTAGACCTCGCGCGCGACCGGCGAGTTGACCATTTGCGTTGCTAGCTCGCCGTTGCCGCCCTGCGACATGAGGACGATTCTCAGGACCATGTGCGCGACGGTCCAGGCCAGCACGAAGCCGAAGATGAAGCTGAATAACCCGTCGAGCGACTGGAACGACATGCCGGTCAGCGTGAACAGCCAGCGCGCGACGATGAACGCCAATACCGAGAATACCAAGAACAGCACGAGCACCACCACGCTTTCGCTGACGTGGATCACACCGGCCAACCCGTGGGAGAACGCCGTCGCCGCAACCGCCGCGACGACCACGCCCGCGGCCTCGAACAACGGCAGGCCCATGCCGCCGGCCTTGTTGCCCCGTACGGTCTGGACTATCGTCCCTACCGCCACGATCACCAGCGTCATCCAGTCATACCAGTGCATCGTCACCTCCTGCTCTAGTCGAAGTCATCGAGGCCACCGGGGTCATCCGACCCCAGGTCATCAAGGTCGTCCATGCCCGCGTCGTCCGGAAGCCCGGCAGCATCTTCCTCGGCGCCCATGTCGTCAAGTCCGTCGTTCAAGTCCTCGTCGGTCTTCGACCCGACGAGCAGCGTGAACCGGCTGAACACCTGCCGCGCCCGCTTCCGGTCGCACTTCGGGCACGCCGGGTCCAGCCCGGCCTCTTTCTCAGCCAGGGTGGCGACAATCTCAAACTTCTTTCCGCAGTCCTGACACTGAAACTCATATACTGGCATCGTGGTTCTCCGGTCAGCATCAATAATCGCCAAATCAGGCTGACAAGTCAATGGGGAACGCCGGCGGCCGGCGCGGACTCAAGCCACGGGCCTCAAGTCGCAGGCAGAGAACAGGCTCAACGCCGGGCTCCCCTTCGTCATTTCCCCTCTATCCACTCGCTTTGTCCTTGGTGCTTGGACTTCGCCCTTGCGCTTCTCGTATCCCTGCCCATCCGGTTGACTTTGCGATAGGTTCGGCTACCATGAGGCATAATTTCGAACCCGCTGGAATAAGGAGTCACTCATGAAAGTAATCATCACCGACCCGATCGCCAAGGCCGGCGTCAAGATGCTACAGGACGCCGGAATCGAAGTCGAGGAACGCCCCGGGCTACCGCCCGCGGACCTGATCCAGGCCATCCCCGCCTTTGACGCCATCATCGTGCGCAGCGCCACCAAGGTCACGGCCGACGTCATCAACGCCGGCAAGAACCTGAAGGTCGTCGGCCGCGCCGGCGTCGGGCTCGACAACGTCGACAGGAAAGCCGCCGACGCGCGCGGCATCAAGGTCGTGAACACGCCGGCCGCGACTTCGGTCACGGTCGCCGAGCTGGCGCTCGGCCACATGCTCGCCTGCGCGCGCTCGATTCCGCAGGCGACCCAGTCCCTGCGCGAAGGCAAGTGGGAGAAAAAGGCATTCAAGGGTACCGAACTCTTCGGCAAGACCCTCGGGCTCATCGGCGCCGGCCGCATCGGCACCGAGCTCGGCAAGCGGGCGCTGGCCATGGGCATGAAGGTGCAGGTCTACGATCCGCTCATCAAGGAGTGCCCGGTCGGCAACGCCTGCGATTTGCCCAAACTCCTCAAGAACGCCGACTACATCTCGCTCCACGTGCCCAAAACCGACAAGACCTTCCACATCATCAACAAAGAGAGCATCGCCCAGATGAAGAAGGGCGTCGTCATCATCAAC
>CAYOCZ010000034.1:12493-15609 GCA_964402475.1 uncultured bacterium
GAGGCGCTGAAGAGTGGCCAGGTCGGCGCGGCGGCGCTCGACGTCTACGAGTCCGAACCGCTCAAGGAGTTCAAGCTCTACTCCCTGCCCAACGTCATCGGCACGCCCCACGTCGGCGCCCAGACCAAGGAAGGCCAGGAGCGCGCGGGCATCGGCATCGCCGAGGAAGTCCGCAAGGTCCTGCTGGGAAAGTAGAGGAGGAAGCTTCACCACTCGGACACAAAGGCACCTAGAGATCCCGAATAATGAGAGGATAGCCGCGCTTGACTCGACCCCTCGAGCCCTTGCACTGTCAGACAGGGGCCGCCGCGGCCAATCTCTGACCTCAATCGGAGGATAGCAATGGCCGACATCAGACCTTTCCGCGGCTGGCACTACAACCCCTCAAAGGTCCGCGACCTGTCGCAGGTAGTCACCCAGCCCTATGACAAGATACCCAAGGAACTGCAGCAGACCTACATCACTCGACACCCTAACAGCTTCGTCCACCTGATCCTGCCCGCGGCGCCGGACCCGTATTCCTACTCGGCCACCACCTTCAAGCTGTGGTCATCACAGCTCGTCCTCATCCGCGACCTGCACCCCGCAATCTACGTCCTGCACCAGGACTTCGAGACCGGAGGCCAGCGGAAGACCCGCAAGTCGTTCGTGGCGGCCATCCGGGCCGATGAGTTCGAGAAAGGCACGGTCCTGCCGCACGAGCGGACCTTGTCCAAGCCCAAGGCCGACCGCCTGAGTCTGCTCCGCGCGACTCGGATGGACTATGAGCAGATATTCATGCTCTACGACGACCCGAAGGGCGTAATCGAGCAAGCACTGACTCCGACCGGCGAGCCGGCGATGACGGCGACCGACGACTACGGCGTGGCCCAGAAGGTATGGCCCATCACCGACCCGGCGAAACTCGCGGTAGTGCGCAGGGAACTCGCCGACAAGGTGATGCTGATTGCCGACGGCCACCACCGCTACGAAACCGCGCTCAGCTTCCGGCAGGAGATGGAACGGGCCGGCAAGGTCCCGGACGACGCCGCACTCCGGTTCAAGTCTACGGCGTTCGTGAACATCGCCGACCCGGGCCTCATGATTCTGCCCACGCACCGGCTGCTCTTCGGCCTCGGCAACCTGAAGTGGGACGATGTCCTCGCCCGCATCGCGAAGTGGTTCGAAACCCGGCCGATAGAGGACTCTGATGTCAAGGCTGAGTTGTCCCGTGCCGGGACCGGCCACGTCTTCGCCCTCCACACCCGCAGAGGCAAGACCTGGCTGCTGCGCCTCACCGACACCTCCGTGCTCGACCAGTTGGTCAAGGACCACAGCGCCGACTTCCGCGACCTCGACGTCGTCATTCTCCACGCCCTCCTCATCGAGCACGTATTCGGTATCAAGCCGGCACAGATCGAGGAGCACGTCGCCTACGAACGCAACCTCACTGAAGCACTGGCCAAGGTGGACTCGTCCAACTACCAGGCTGCGCTGATTCTGAACCCGACCCGGGCCGACCAGGTGCAGAAGGTCGCTTCTCACGGCGAGCGGATGCCGCAGAAGTCGACCGACTTCTATCCCAAGTTCGTGTCCGGGCTGGTGTCCATGGATATCGGCGACAGCGAGCGGCTCTAGGGCGCGGGACGGATCGTGTCCCAAGCCGCTCACGAAAGGAAGGAACTGACATGAAACGTAACATCGCTGTGTCGCTACTGGCCGGACTGCTGCTCGCCTCAGTGGCGGTTGCGGCCCCGCCCGTAAACGGCGGGTTCGGCTGCGTCGGCCCAACGGTCGGCATAGTCGACTTCTCGGGCCTGGACAACGCGCTCGCCGCCGGCAGCATCACGCAGAAACTCGGCTCGATGCAGTGGGGATTCGGCGGCGGCGCGTTCGCCCTGGTTAACCGGGTTGTCATCGGAGGTTCCGGCTGGGGCAGCTCCCAGACCGTCGGCTCGAATGACCTGCGCGCCACTGTCGAAATCGCCAGCGGCGAGTTTGACCTCGGCTACCAGGTCTTCTCGATGAAACACCTGCTTATCGCGCCGGTGCTCGGCATCGGCGGCGGCGGGTACACGATAGAACTGCAGAAGCTGTCCGGTATGCCCCTGACCTTCGACTCGTTACTCAAAAACCCGGGTTACACGAGCAAGGTCTCGTTCTCGAGCCTCACTCTCTCCCCGCAGTTGATGGTAACGGTTCCCATCAGCTTCGTCGGCGTGCAACTCCGGGGCGGGTACTGCTACACGCCGACGACTCCGCAATGGGGACTCGAAGGTGGCGGCAGGCTATCCTCCGGTCCGACCATCAGCAAAGGCATGCCCTTTGCCACACTCAACGTCGTGTTCGGCGGGTTTCAAGGCGGCACGCGCCGGCGCGGAGGCAGAAGATAGGCGAACGCATGCGCCCCGACCCCTCGCCTTGCGCCGTTCGCCCTCCGCCGTTCGCTATCCGCCGCCCTCCATTCGTCATTCGTCCTTCGTCCTTCGTCATTTCCTGAGGATATGCCTGCCAATCTCTCCGCCGACTACCTGAAGGCCGAGGAACGGTACCGCGCCGCGACGACAGCCGAGGAGAAGCTGACCTGCCTCGAAGAGATGTTCACGACCCTCCCCAAACACAAAGGCACCGAGAAGATGCAGGCCGACATCAAGACCCGCATATCCAAGCTCAAGAAGGAGATGTCCGCTCCCTCAAAGGGCGGGGCCAAGCGGGCCGACTGGTTCCACGTCGAGAAACAGGGCGCGGGCCAGGTCGTGCTCGTCGGCGCACCCAACTGCGGCAAGTCGGCGCTGGTCAAGGAACTGACCGGGCTCCACGCCGAGGTGGCGCCCTACCCGTTCACGACCACCCACCCCGCAGCGGGCATGATGGAGTTCGAAGATATCCAGATTCAGCTTGTGGACACGCCGCCGGTCTCACCCGAATCCCCGGCCTGGCTGTTCCACATAATGCGAACGGCCGACATTCTGGTCTGGATGCTCGACCTCTCCGACGACGCGCTGCTCGAGACGACCGAACAGACTCAGGCACTGCTCCAGAAGGCGAACATCGCTCTCGCAGGTCCCAGGTCCGAAGGGGGACTGTCCCCGAAGGGGGACTGTCCCCAAGACCGTTCGGCCGAACCTCCCACCCCC
>CAYOCZ010000035.1:0-15563 GCA_964402475.1 uncultured bacterium
CCGGTGCCAATGCTGGAGCCAAGACCGACGCCAATGCCGGAGCCACTACCGGTGCTACTGCGGGAGTCACAGCGGGTGCCACGACGGGAGTCACAGCGGGTGCTACTGCGGGAGTCACAGCGGGTGCTACTGCGGGAGTCACAGCGGGTGCCACTGCGGGAGTCACAGCGGGTGCCACGACGGGAGTCACAGCGGGTGCCACTGCGGGAGTCACAGCGGGTGCTACGGCGGGAGTCAGAGCGGGTGCCACTGCGGGAGTCACAGCGGGTGCTACTACGGGAGTTACTGCGGGTGCCACGGCAGGAGCCACTACGGGTGCAATAGTCCCCCCAATGACTCCCCCGGGGAGGAGTGAGTCCCCAGAAACCTGCACTTTTTTCCGACTTCGAGCGGATAATATAGTAGGAGCACTGATATGAGAAGACGGCATTACCACCGCCCGCATCATGAGAGCCCGCACGAGCAGCGGCTGCGGGCCATCGTTGACAGTCTGGTGGCGGACAGTTCTGAGAAGGAGGCGTATGTGGCGTTCACGAGGGAACTTATGCTGAGCTTGCGACGCAGACCACGAGCTTCCGGCTTCAAGCTGCTTGCGAAAACAGGGGACAGCTCCCTTGTGGGGTCAGACTTTCGGAAAAAGGGGACAGTCCCGAGGGGTGGGTGCCTGCGTCGGGAAAGCGGGGACAGTCCCTGGGAGTCGCACGGGGCCCTGCGAAGGGACAGTCCCCGTGTTCCCTCGAGACGGCGCGCGGCATAGCCCCCGTTTTCCGCACGTGCACCTGTGACCCCTCGGGGTGAAAACCGGCCAGACTCCGCCCGCATTTGGCGTCCCTGGCGGATATCCGCCTGCGGACCGTCCGAAACATGAGTGTCTTGGTGGCGAAGCCCGGACCTCCTCCCAGTCAGCAGGGCGGGCGGGATTTGACCGGCACACATGCGTGGCTAGAATCTATCTGAATTGGCGCGTCAGGCGTCGGTTCGCGCTTCGGTGAAACCCATCACACCTTTGGAGGTCTCTTGATGTTGCGGTTTACCCGTATTCTTGCTTTTGTGCTGCCCGGCGTACTGGCCGCGGCAACCGGCACTTTGACCCAGACGATTGAGTTCAGCCAGAAGGACTTCGTGCTCGGCACGGCGAACGGCTATGACGCAGTTTCCCTTGTCGGAGCAAATGGGGGACAGTCCCGGGGAGTCGCGCAGGGCCCCGCGAAGGGACAGTCCCCATTTGCACCCGGGTATTCGACCACCGAGCCGGGCTATCCGAACCTGCCGTTGGCCGTGTACAATGTGGTGATTCCGCCCGATGCGGAAGTGACCGGCGTGGAGGTAGTGAGCGTCTCGACCAAGGCGCTGTCGGGCGAGTTCGACATCCACCCGAGCCAGCGGCCGCAGGTGCTCTCCAAGCCGGCGCAGGCATTTGTCCCGCCTGACGCCAAGGCCCACGCATCGAGCCAGGCATATCCGGCCGATATGGTCGGCTTCACCCGGTCAGGAGTGATGGGCGGCTATCGCATCGCGTCCTTCCGGGTTGCCCCGCTGCGCTACTATGCGGCGCAGAGGCGGCTCGAACTGGTCACGCGCATCGAAGTCGCGGTCCGCTATGAACGGAACCGGCACGAGGTTCTGCGCCTGGACAAGTCGCAGGTTGACCTGATGGGCCAGAACGTCCGCGCGCTGGTCGCGAACCCGGAGCAAGCCGCGAGATGGGCGCCGGCGACGCGCCGTACAACCGGAGCCTCCGCGGCCGGGCTGACCGGTGACTCGCTCTGCGACATGATTGTGATTACTTCGTCGGCCCGCGCCGCCGACTTCCAGCCGTTCGCGGACTGGAAGACCCGTCGTGGCATCAAGACCGAAATCGTCCAGACCGAGTCGATTTACGCGAGCTACATGGGCCGGGACAACCCGGAGAAGATCCGTAACTGCGTGAAGGACTACTGGCAGAACCACGGTCTGAAATGGGTGCTAATCGGCGGTGACGACGGCATCGTGCCGGTCCGGACGTGCCGGCTCACGGTCGAGGGCGGGACCGAAGATATCGCGTCGGACATGTACTACGCTGACCTCCAGTACTCCTGGGACTCGAACAACAACAACCTGTTCGGCGAGATGGAGGACTCGGTCGACCTGTTCTACGACGTCTTCATCGGCCGGACGCCGGTAGACAATGCGTCTCATGTCGCCACGTTCTTCGCCAAAGATACGATGTTCGAGAAGCACCCGGATACGTCCCGGTTGAAACGCGTGCTGTACGGCTCGACCATGCTCTTCGACCCGTACCACGGACGGGTCATCAACCACATCATGGCCGACATCTTCCCGTCCGGCTGGACTCACGCTCATCTCGAGGACCCGGCCGACGGTGTCTACGCGGACTCGATGAGCCAGGGATTCCAGCTTGCCCATGTGGCCGCGCACGGCAATTCCCGCACGTTCTCGGTGATGGGCCGAAGCGAAGTCTCAGGGCTTACCAACGGGTTTACGAAGCTGAACTTCGTCAACTCGATGGCCTGCGAGTCGGGCTGGTTCGACGGTAAGGAGTGTCTGGCCGAGGCCCTGGTCAAGGCCCCGAACGGCGGGTGCATCGCCTGCATGCTCAACTCGCGCTACGGGTTCGGCTACCCGCCGGCGCTCGGGCCTTCGGAACTGCTCGACCTCCAGTTCTACCGCTACTTCGTCCAGGGCGAGGCGACGCAGTTTGGCAGCATCGGGATGCTCTCCAAGGACTACTTCCGCAGCCTGGCGATGGGCCAGGAGGTCTGGCGGTGGTGCGTCTTCGAGCTCAACCTGTTCGGTGACCCGACGCTCTTTGTCTGGTCCGAGCAGCCCAAGAACCTGACCGTGACCGCGCCGGACTCGGTTCCGATCGGCACCCAGGTGGTGCGCATCACGGCAAAGGACGGCGCCACGCCGGTGAAGGGCGCGCTCGTATGCCTGAGCAAGGGAAGCGAAACCTATGCACGCGGCTGGACCAATTCGCAAGGCTGGGTAGACCTGCTGGTTGCGCCGACTACCACCGGCGACCTGGACCTGTCGGTCAGCGCCCAGAACTTCTACCCGTTCGACGGGCTTGTGCCGGTGCGCGGCAGTTCGAACCTCCCGACCCTGGTGTTTGCCGGTCTGCGCGTCGACGACGGCAACGGCAGGCTCGACCCGGGTGAGACCGTTGATCTGTACGTCTCGGTGAAGAACGAAGGCACTGTCGACGCAACCGGGACGAACGCGGTCCTGCGGACGTTCTGTCCGTACCTGACGTTGGTCGATTCGACTTCGAGCTACGGCACGATTGCGGCCGGGGCAACGGTCGAGGGCGACCGGTTCCGCGTAACGGCCGCGGACTCGACGCCGCCCGGAATCGATGCCGAGATGATCGTCGCCTGTACCGCGGCGCAGGGGTCGTGGGAGCCCTACTTCGAGACCCGCATCGGTGAGCCGCCGCCGGACAGGAAGCTGTGGGCCGACCACGACAACAACGGCATGATTCTCTCGGTCACTTCGCTCGGCTCAATCGGGACGCTCGGTCCGTACGACGAGGGGTCGGGGCTGAAGTACCCGCGCAACGCGCCGCACGGGGCGATATACTTCACCAGCTTTGCCTGCGGCAATGGCCCGGACTACGTGGTTGACCGCTGGTATGGCCAACCGAGTTCCACATCTCAGGCGGACTGGCGCGCGGTGGACACGCTGCACGCCGTGGTTCCGCCGCTGGTCGGAGGCCAGGAATACCAGGCGGTGATTGACGACAGCGCCCACGCTACGCCCAGGGGCCTGACCGTTACCCAGTGGTCGGCATCGGTCGCCGACCAGGGTCTGCGCGACTTCGTGGTGCTGACCTACAAAGTCTGGAACCTCGGTTCGGAACCACTCAACGGAGTCTACGCCGGCATCTTCTCGGACTTCGACATCGACAACACGACCATGAACGATGTCTACACCGACACGCTGCGCCGGTTGACGTACATGACCCAGCCCTACGATTTCGAGTACGCGGCGGGCATCAAGCTGCTGGCGCCGCTGGCCGCAGCCAACCTCTCGGCGATCGACCACAGTGTCTACGTCAGCCCGTCCGGGATGATGACCGAGGCGGTGAAGGATAGCTTCCTGCGCGGGGCGATTTCCCGCCCCAACTCGAACGGTTCCCGCAACTGGTCCTGTGTCGTGTCGGCCGGGCCATATGACATCTCGGTCGGGGGCTGGGCATTTGTCGCGTTCGCCTTCGTCGGCGGCAACACCGAGCAGGAGATGCTCGACCACGCGGACTCGGCCCAGGCCTGGTTCGACCGTTCGGTCGCGGTGACCGAGCCGGCCAACGCCGCGGACATCATGCAGGTTACGCTGCAGGCGTCGCCGAGCCCGGTGCGCGACCATGCGCAACTGCGACTCGCGCTGCCGCAGGCGGGTCGTGTTTCGGTCGAAGTGCTCGACGTTGAAGGCCGGGTCGTGAAGGTGCTCGCTCGCGGCGAGTTCGCCCGCGGCGCGCACACGCTCGGCTGGGACGGCCGGGACGAGGCCGGCCGCAAGGTGGCAAGCGGCATCTATGTGTACCGGCTCGCGACAGCGGCCGGGACGGTCAAAAGAAAGGCAGTAGTGCTTAGATAGCCCGGGCTGGGTCCCGGAGCAGAAAGGAAGTTGAGAATGAAGAGACTGCTCGAGCTCGGTTTCGCCGCGCTGGCGCTCGTCGTGTTCGGCCGCGCCACCTGCGGCCCGAAGAAGGTCGCGGGCGTGACGCCGGTCCAGAAGATGGAATTCACCGACTACGTCTACTACCACAACATGGGCATCACGTGGGACGGTGAGTACTACTACACCGTTAACGGCGGCAACACTGAATACTCGGACCTGAACACTTATGACGATGCCGGAGAGCCGGATGAGAGCTATGATCTCAGCGTGGACGGCCGTGCCATCTTCTACAGCCCGGACGACGAGCAGTTGTACCTGAAGGCGTTCGGCACGGACCTGTCCTACGTGGATCTGGACATGGAAGAGACGGACATCGAGCACGAGGGCATATTCAACGGCGAGCAGAGCCACCCGGCGATGTCGCCGGACGGGCTGAAGCTGTACGAGCTGCTCGACGGCGAGGTCTACGTGTATGACGCGAGCACCGGCGACGAGGAGAGCTCACTCGAGCTTTCCAGCTACAACATAACCGAGGAACTCGGCTACGCCTACTCGATTGCCGCATCGGACAGGTTCCTGTTCGTCTGGGCGCCGAACAGCGACAGGGAGATCCTGGTCTACGGCGTTGACGGCAAGTACGTCACCAAGTTCGAACTGCCGCGGTCAGGCTACGGCTTCTCCCTGTCCTGGGCCAACGGTTTGCTCTGGATTGCCGAGGACGCTGACGGCGACGAGGACGGCGCGGACGGGACGTGGTACGGGTACGAGTTGAAGGGGCTTGAGTAGAGCGAGAAGTGGCCTAGTGGTCCAGTGGCCAAGTGACCGGAGTCCGGACGCTTATCACTGGAGCACTAGAGCACTTGACCACTGGGGCACTGTCCTCAGAGTTTCCGGACGTGCGGCGCGAAGACTGAGACCGCCACAAGACTGACGATAACGGCGCATCCGCCGACGAAAGTCGCCGCGGGTGCGCCGAACCTCTGCGCAATCGCGCCACCGGCCAGGTTTCCGAGTGGGAACATCCCGGTGAACGCCAGCAGGTAGACGCTGAGCGCCCGGCCGCGGATGTAGTCCGGGGCGATGGTCTGAACCAGCGTGTTGGTGACGGAGGCGATCGAAGTCTGGCAGAACCCAATGAGCACAATTATCGGCAGGGCCAGGTGGAAGTCGCGGATGAACGAGAACGTGACGATCAGGATACCGAGGCTGAGCGTGCCGAACATGAGGATACGGCCCTTGTGTTTCGTCTTGCTGACAGTGGCCAGGGTCAGCCCGCCGAGGACAGCGCCGACGCCGATGCAGGTCATCATTACTCCATACCCGCGCGCGTCCGCATGGAGCACGTCCCGTGCGAAGACCGGCATCAATGGGAGATAGATCAGGCCAAAGGAGCTGAACACCGCCATCATGATGACGAGCGTCCTGATGTCCCGGTGCCCTCTGACGTACTTCAGGCCGGCCAGGATCCGCTGGGCGACCGATTCCGTGGAATCGTGGGGCCGGGGCGGGGGAAGCCGGATCAGCCCGAGCGCGACGATGATGGCGAGGAAGCTCACGCTGTTGATTCCGAAGCAGCCGCCCGGGCCGATGGTGCTGAGCAGCACGCCGGCGATGGCCGGACCGATGATACGGGCGGAGTTGAACATCGCCGAGTTGAGTGCGATCGCGTTGAGGACGTTCTTGTGCCCGACCAGGTCCGGTATCATCGAATGGGCGACCGGGCCATTGAGCGTGACCGCGAACCCGGACAGGCAGGAAATCACCAGCACGTGGTAGACTGTCAGGACCCGGGTCCAGTACAGCACGGCCAGCAGCAGCGCGAATATCGCCAGCACCGACTGGGTACCGACCATCAGCTTGCGCTTGTCGAACCGGTCGGCCATGGCACCGGCCGGCAGCGACACAACCCATGCCGGCAGCCACGCGAGGGCCGAGTTTAGCCCCACGAAGAACGGCGAGTTGGTGAGCGTCAGCACGAGCCAGCCGGTCGCGATGTTCTGCATCCACGTGCCGATGAGGGACGCGAGGTTGCCGAACCAGTACAGTCGGTAGTTGCGGTGCGCGAACGCGGCGAAGGTGGCGGGCAGTACCACGTCCGATGCCCGTACCACCTTTTCCTCGACTATCTCGAGGCCGGGTTTGTGGTGCGACAGAGGGTCCGAGTCTTGTTCTGGCAAGGGGGTATTCTACCGATGCGCGGCTGCCTGTAAACCGCAGCGCCGCGCTACGCCGGCCCTGCGAACTGCAAACCGGCGCTGAGCCGCCCTGAGTCAGACGAGAGGGTCTCTCATTCGGGCGACTGCAGACCCGCGCCCACGGCGCGGCTATCTCTGAATCACGACCTTGGTGACGGCCGATGGCTCACGGCCGACGGCTGACGGCTCGGCGGACGATGCGAAGCCTGCCGTCTGACGGCAGAAGTAGACGCCCGGCGTCAGATGCCGCACGTCGTTCGAGCCGGGGCGAAGGTTCAGCACCTTCCGGCCCGCGACGTCGAGAAGCGCTGCCCGGTCTCCGGTCTCCGGTCGTCGGTCGTCCGACAGGAACAGCACGCCGCGGATGATGGTCGGCTTCGGCTTGTGGCTTGTGGCTTGTGGCTTGGATCTCTCATCCGTCCCGACATAGGATGCTATCCGGTACACCGGGTACACCTCGAGGTTGCCCGCAAATGGCGTGCCGAGGCCGAAGTTGTTGGCGGTCGCAGCCTGGTCTTCGAGCGGCACGCAGCAGACGAAGTTCTCGCCCGCAATCAATGAGTCAGTGCCCCAGTTGTATCTCCAAGTGATGGAATCGGTCCCGGCACCGGAGGTGATGGTCGCCCAGTCCCATGCCCTCTGTGCGGTATTCATCCGATTGCCGACCCCAATCATGGTTGTCCGTCCGGGCGTCGAGCGGTTCACGCCCTTGCCGGTCAGGGTCGGTCGCGCAAGCGCAGTGGTGTCGCCCGGCAGAGGGTCGAACACCGCGCGCACCTTCGTGTCGTTGGTCGGTACTTCCGTTATCACCGTCACGTTGTCGCCGTATCTGTTTGAGACGTAGGCCGTGTTCGTGACCGGGTTCACCGCCACGGCGTTGGGCCCCGAGTCGACGGTCACGGTGGTTGTGGCGTTGGTCGCACCGTCAATCACATTCACATTGTCGCTCATGAAGTTCGCGACGTAGATCTTGTTGGTGACCGGGTTCACCGCCACGGCCGTGGGCCTCGAACCGACGACCACGGTGGTTGTGGCGTTCGTCTCACCGTCAATCACCGTCACGTTGTTGCTGCTGTCGTTCGCGGCGTAGATCTTGTTTGAAACCGGGTTCACTGCCACAGCCATGGGCTCCCAGCCGACGGCCACCGTGGCTGTGGCGTTGGTCGCGCCGTCAATGGCCGTCACGGTGTTGCTGTTGAAGTTCGCGACGTAGATCTTGTTGGTAGCCGGGTTCACCGCCACGGCCCCGGGATTCCAGCCAACGGTCACGGTGGCTGTGGCGTTGGTCGCGCCGTCAATGACCGTCACGGTGTTGCTGTTGAAGTTCGCGACGTAGATCCTGTTGGTGACCGGGTTTACCGCCACGGCCCAGGGGTTCGTGCCTGCGTCCACCGTGGTTGTGGCGTTGGTCGCGCCGTCGATCACCGTCACATTGTAGCTGCCCTCGTTCGCGACGTAGATCTTGTTGGTGACCGGGTTCGCCGCCACGGACCTGGGGTGTGAGCCGACGGTCACGGTGGCTGTGGCGTTGGTCGCGCCGTCGATGACCGTCACGTTGTTGCTGCTGTAGTTCGCGACGTAGACCTTGTTCGTGACCGGGTTCACCGCCACGGCATAGGGGTACGAGCCTGCGGCCACCGTGGTCGTATCGTTGGTCGCGCCGTCGATAACCGTCACGGTGCCGCCTTCGTTCGCGACGTAGATCTTGTTGGTGACCGGGTTCACCGCCATGGCATCCGGCCAGAAGCCGACGGCCACCGTGGCTGTGTCGTTGTTCGCGCCGTCGATGACGGTCACGTCGTCGCTGTCGAAGTTCGAGACGTAGACCTTGTTGGTGACGGGGTTCACGGCTACGGCAAAGGGGCTTGTGCCGGCGGCCACCGTGGACGTACCGTTGGTCGCGCCGTCTATCACCGTCACGTTGTCTCCGTGCCAGTTAGCGACGTAGGTCTTGTTCGTGACTGGGTTGACCGCCACTGCCCAAGGGTTCGAGCCTGCGGGCACCAGGGTCGTGTCGTTGGTGACACCGTCGATGACCGTCACGTTGTTGGTGATGTAGTTCGCAACGTAGACCTTGTTCGTGACCGGGTTCACCGCCACGGAATAGGGTGTCATCCCGGCGGGTACAGTGGTAGTGTCATTGGTGACGCCGTCGATCACCGTCACGCTGTTGCTTCCGCTGTTCGTGACGTAGACCTTATTGGTGACTACGTTCACCGCCACGGCATTGGGGAGTATGCCTGCGGCCACCAGAGTCGTGTCGTTGGTTGCGCCATCGATTACCGTGACGTTGCCGCTGTTGTAGTTCGCGACGTAGACCTTGTTCGTGACCGGGTTCACCGCCACGGCAGCGGGATTCGAGTCTGCTGGAACGGTTGCAGTGTCGTTGGTGGCGCCGTCGATGACCGTCACGTTGTCGCTGCCGCTGTTCGTGATGTAGATCTTGTTGGTCACCGCGTTCACAGCTACAGCATTGGGGCTCGAGCCTACGGCCACCAGGGTCGTATCGTTGGTCGTGCCGTCAATCACCGTTACGGTGTTGCTTCCGCTGTTCGCGACGTAGATCTTGTCGGTGACCGGGTTTACGGCCACGGCGGTGGGGTGCGAGCCTGTGGGCACGGTGGTGGTGTTGTAGACTGCGCCGTCGATGACTGTCACGTTGCCGCTGTTGAAGTTCGCGATGTAGATCTTGTTGGTGACCGGGTTCACCGCGCCGGCCCAGGGCGTGTTCCCGGCGGGCACGGTAGTCGTGACCCAATCCGCCGAAGCGATCCCGAGCGTCGCGGCGACCGCCATGCAGACCGTCAACATACTGATCGTAGGGCTCTTCTTCGTTGCCATGTTACACTCTTTCCCGGTGTTCCCCTCTCTCACGCTGAATCGGGGGAGGCTGAGAAACGTCCGGCTTTGTTCCTTCGGCGTCAGGTGCGATGGTTCGGTCTCCATCTCGGGATTGTAGACGGGCGGGACGGAGATGTCAAGGCGACGGTGTTCGACGCCGTCGGCAGACAGGCAAAGGTGCTTCACGCCGGCCCTCAGCCGGCAGGCGTCCGCCAACTCTGCTGGGAAACCGAGACCTCTGGCCACAGAACAAGCTCCGGCGCGTACTTCGTGCGCAACGCCGGACTTGACAGCTAGTTTCCGGGTGGTAGATTGAGGTGCGTATGGGAAGTAGATATGCAAAATGCCAGAATACCATCTCACCACGCCCACACATCTGACCCGCCTGTAACGACGGTCGGCAAGCGGCCGACCTGAGACGTTCAGAGGAATCAATGCGAGGCGCAAGTCTGGGCAACCACCCCCCTGCCCGGGGCGACCCGGCCGCAAGGTCCCTGCGTGATATTCGGAAGGAGCATTCCATGTCTACTGCCAACGTTACAGGACCGCGCGGCCGCAACCACCACATCCGGGCCGTGGGGCCACGGATACTCCTGTGCGCGATGGCGCTAGGGGTGCTGCTGGTGTCGCCCGCCTCGGCGCAGGTCGTCGAGGGCTACATCCAGTTGCCTGACAGCTTCGGGGTGTTTGGCCCTCCCTACCAAGTCACGGTGGACTACACTCCTGGGGCAGAGCGTCTCTTCGTTATCGGAGAAAGCAGCGACGTCCTCGTGATTGACGCCATCAACCTTCGCAAGTTGGCGCGGATTCCGGGTCCGGCCAACTCTCTCTGCTACAGCTCCACTCATAACAAGCTCTACGTTGCACAGCAGGGCGGGTGCACCGTCGTCGACGGCAGCACGTACCAAGTCATCAAGCACCTGCAGTTTGGAGATATCGCCGGCTGGCTCTTCTACAACCCGATTGTTGACCGCGTATACTGCGGAACCTACCATTGGAGGATCATAGACTGCGACAGTGATAGCGTGGTTGATATGATAGAGATGGATGGGTGGGGTGCCTGCCGCGCCTTCGATTCGCTGCACAACAAGTTGTACGTCGGCACAGGTTTGGCCCTCAAGGTGGTTGACTGCTACTCAGACAGCGTGGTCGCTGCCGTCTCGCGAGTCCGTGGCGCAACTGCCATCTGCTACAACCCTACCAGCGACCGGGTGTACGCCACCGCCAACACGGGAGGTACCTCCCCCGACGAGACGTTGTACGTAGTCGACACGGAGACAGACAGCGTTGTCGCTCAGTTGCCGATGCCCGGCCGCCCCCACCCTTTCAACCCAACCTTCACGATGTGCTGTGACCCGGTCCGAAACCGCGTCTTCACCGCGTGCACCGCGTTCGTCGCGGGCATGGACTGCGCAGGAGATACGTTGATGTGGTGTCGGACTTTATACGATCCCTCGGGCCTCGCTTCTGCACCCGACCAGAACAAGGCCTACGTGGCTACGCCGCATGTGGTGTTCTCGCTAGCGGGCGCTACCGGCCAGGAGAATGACCGCCGCGTGCCGACGGATGGCTGTGCTGCCCCACCGGTCTATCTGAGCCGCCTGAGCCGCCTCTACTGCACGGCCATCTGGGGTCAGATAGCCGCAATCGACTGCAGCATCGATACACTCCTGGGACAGGTTCCACTGAGTGCGTTCGTGGACGCGTCCGCGGAACGCGTCTGTGTGGACACCGTGGACAACAAGCTCTACTTCGCGTTCAGCGAGTATTGTGGCTATCTCGGAGTTGCGGACTGCTCGGCAAGGCTTGCGGAGTCGCATCAGATGTGTAAGCACCCCGAGGACATGGTCCATGATGCGTTGGACGACAAGCTCTATGTCAGCACACACGGCGTCGACCGCAACGGCGTGTCTGTATTCGACTGTAAGAACGACTCGCTGATCAAGTTCGTTCATACTGGCTACGTTCGGGGCATCTGTTGGCACCCGGAACTCAACAAGGTCTACGCAGGCGTGGCCGACGACTCCATCGAACAGGACTATGTCGCTGTGGTAGACTGTGCGACCGACAGCGTCGTACGAAGCCTGAGGCGGGACAGCGCGGGCGGCGCCTTCTGGTTCGCCCTGCTCTCGCCGGAGCTAGACCAGTTCTGGGGTTTCTCACCCCACGGCTACACCGTCGTGGATTGCCTGAAAGACAGCATCGTCATGGACACTATCACGGGTAACTGGGACCCAAGAGGCGCGTGCTACTCCGCGGCGGAACGCAAGGTCTACGTGTTACATGGCTCAAAGGAACTGATCGTCCTCAGCATGGAATCACTGAGACCGACTCTGAGGATTCACTTGACCGAGCGGGGTCATGCGGTTGACGCAATGATCCACGTCGCCGCTGCGGGGAAGGTGTACGTTGCTGTTATGAATGGACCCAGTGATACTGACAGTATATACGTCGTCGACACGGGGACAGACAGCGTCGTGTCCAGGTTCGATGCCGGGCACATCATCAGGGCCATGTGTGAGGATGCGACCGGCCGATACGTGTACTGCACTGCGTTGACCGCGATTCCACCGGGGCCCGTGATTCTACTGGTAATCGACACCCAAAGCGACAGCGTCGTTTCCGAAATGAGCTTGCCCGAGATGACCGAGGGGAGCGGTGAATGGCTACTGCCGAACAGGCGTACGGGCAGAATATACGTTGGGCAGGGGCGCAATGGTCGGCTCTTGGTCATTCGGGATAGTGTCGTCATAGGTCTGGAGGAATCAGGGCATACGACCAGCGGCTCGGCGATACAACAGACGGTTGCCAGTCGAAGCGTACCGCTGCGTTCTGCGATGTCCGCTGACCTCTTCGACGCATCCGGCCGCAGAGTCGCCATCCTTCGGTCCGGGTGGAACGACATCAGCCATCTGGCTCCGGGCGTCTATTTCGTCCGTGAGGAGCCGCAAGCTTCAAGCCTCAAGCCACAAGCCGTCCGCAAGACCGTGATTACGAGATGAGATGACAAGATGGGCGTTGACAGAGAGCATGAAATGAGAAGGAGGCGCGTATGACCTGACTTTCGGCTCGGACCTTCCGAAGACAATAGGGCAGCCCTGCAGTCCGGCAAGACAAACAGGTTCAGGACTTGCGTCCTGCTGCTGCCCTATAAACGTTAGTCCACATAGGATGGTAGTCAAGAAAAGAAAGAGAAGAACGAGGAAAACATGAAACTGACACTGAGGTGGTTAGCCCTAGCCTTGCTGATTGGCCTCCTGGGAGTAGCCTCTGCCCAGGTCTGGCGCTGGCACTGGGGAAATGAGTTTGACACCGGCACGAAGACAACTTACCTGGAGTACTTCCTGACGAATAACAGCGGTGCCCATGCTGTCGCCATGACTGAGTACGACGACCGCGGCACGACGAGAACGTGGGTCAGCATCCTTGCTGAGAGCCTCCATGTCGACGCAGGCGACCCGAGGCTAACAAACGTGCATGCGCTCGAGTACAGCGACCTGCTGCTTGGCAGCTGGCACTTCGAGGACATAGTGGCGTTCCCTCAAGGAGATCCTGTCCAGAGCTACTGGAGCGAAGGTCAGGTGGTTCTGAATGGGTCCGACAAGATATGGACCGCCGTTGAGTTCCAGACCCCGGGGGGCGGGTCGACGTATTGGCCGGCGCAGTATACGTTCTACCTTGACGGCCTAATTGACATGACACCCGAGCCCGACCGGACCACCGACTTGTCCGATCTCATCCCGGACGATATGTCCGCAGTCGGTTTGTTCAGGGACAATTCCAATGCGTGCGTGATGTACAATGTTCGGGATGGATACACTCCGCCGTTAGACAACTATTGGATGGAGTACCAGCACTCGACCAATGCGGGCAGCCATTGGGGATACGATCATGAGATCGTCGGCTCGAGGGAGGACCTTTTCGCAACGCATCCTTCGCTCGTCACGAACAGCTACGACGACGCTGGGATGATGGTCGCCTTCGATTGGAATGATGTTGATGATCCTGCCCCAGGAATCTACGTGTACAAGTCCACAAACTGCGGCGAGGGGTGGCCTGAGATGAGCATCCACGACGACCCCGAGGTCTCAGGCGGCGTTTCGGAGCCTTGCCTGGCGGCCTTGGACGAATTCGTGTTCCTGTGCTGGAATTCGGGTGTCGGGACCATTCAGTACAAGTACTCCACCGACTTCGGCGACAACTGGTCCGCGACCGGAACGGTACTGGGGTCTCAAGGTATGGCTGACGCCTCGTATGACCGCCCCAATGCCACCGTGGTCACCGTGAATGGTCATCCGGGAATCCTGCTGGCAGCCCGCCTAGTGTGCGGGGCATCCGACCCTGTGGTTGCGATGAGGTCGTCGGTCCGGGGGATGTTCGGGCAGTACTATGAGGGCTATGGAATCGTCTGGCGCAGCGAGCCCCCGATTTGCTCCCAGGCGGTGCCGAGTGCCAACGACCCGTTGAATCCGAATGTTGCTGCCATTGAGTACGGCGAAGGCCATGAAGGCGACATCAGTACCCCACATGCCTGCTATATCCGGAGCGCCCCGTGGCCCTACGGCTACAGCACATTCCTCGGGCGGGCCATAGTTCGCCGCGGCGCGTACTGGACTAACCGACCAGACCACCAGGAAGGCGTTTGCTTGAATACAGCTCGACGGCTATTCCTGGATGACAACGATGCTGTTCACTTCGCCTGCGACGAGCGCGGCTGCTACGAGGCCGGCGAGGTGGTCCAGCAATACCCCTTCTACAGCGTGGCCGGGATGGGCGGCGCGGCAGCACTTAGCGTTGATGGAGACGGCCAACGTTGGGTCGCCTTCATCTGTGACGATACGGTCTACTGCCACATGCCAGGTGAGCTTGCCCCGCGCAGCGTCTTCGGTGGTTCCAGCTCTGCCGTGCCGGGGCAGCCGTCGATTGTCTGCTACCCGGGTCAGGCCGGCGGCGTCCATGTCGCCAACGTCGTCTTCGCGGTCTACGACACCGCGGGCGGTGCATCCAAAATCATGTACGCCCGCGTGGACACCGGCGCAGTCGTGCTCGATACGATAGAGAGCGTGGCCAACCTCGGGGACAGTCTGCCGTGCATCAACGTCTACAAGACCGATACGCTGCTCGCCACGTGGCAGCATGGTGACTCTACTCTAGGCTCGATGCTCTGCGACTACGGGCCGGGTACGGGCGGCCTGCCACCGGCTTGGACCAGCCCGAGCCTGGTGAGCGCTAACAGCTATCACGCCATGAGCGCGTTCGACGAGGGCGGGAGCGTCCTCAACTGCGTCTGGACCCGGAACAACGGGAGCAACTACGCCATTCAGCGCGTCACCTGCGACCTGGCCAGCGCCGCGTTCGGGAGCTGGACTCCGATGGCGACGCCCGGTGACACCGGCTCGGCCGAGAAGACCAACCCGGTTTTTGCCGGATTGGGCGTATCCTGCTGGCAGGAGAAGGACGAGACCGGCACTTGGACCATCAAAGGCTTCGTTCGTGGCGAGGAGGAGACGTTCGTCGCCAACGACACCGATGCCGTCCATCCGCACGCTGTGGCCGAGTCGTCGGCGGTGAGCCCGTCGATAGACCAAATTCGTGTCCATCCCCTTTATACTGCGGGAGTTACGTTCGAGGTAGATTCCGGTGTGTACGATACGGGCGAGGCGCGCTACGTGTGCGAGAGCCTGAATGTCTCTCACGCTGGGAGCGACGCCACGAAGTACAACAACGGCACGAAGCTCTTGCGCAAGGCCGACAGCGACAGCCTTCTGGCTGTGTACGCCGACCTGGACGGCGCGGTGATGTACGCATATTCCGCGACCGGAGATACCTGGCAGCGGTCGGTGATGGTCACGGGCCGCGAGAGTCCGGCGATTGCCGAGGATTCGAGCGGCATGCGCTGGGTCG
>CAYOCZ010000036.1:0-15527 GCA_964402475.1 uncultured bacterium
CCCCTCTTCTCCGCGGCATCGACCGGCTCGAAACCGAGGCCGAGCTCCAGGCCAGGCTCGAGAAGTCGCAGAAGACCGGCAAGCCGCTTCGGGTTAAGCTGGGCATCGACGCATCCGGCCCGGACATCCACCTCGGGTTCGCCGTGCCCCTGCGCAAGCTCCGCCAGTTTCAGGACGCGGGCCACATCGCCGTGCTCATCGTCGGCGACTTCACCGGTAGCATCGGCGACCCGAGCGGCCGCTCCAAGACCCGGCCCCAGCTCACCGACGAGCAGATCCGGGCCAACATGGAGCGGTACAAGGAACAGGTCTTCGAGATTCTCCTGCCCGACCGCTGCGAGTTCCGCTACAACTCCGAATGGTCCAAACCGATGGACGGCGCCGACATCATCAAGCTCGCCTCCAGGTACACTGTCGCCCGGCTCATCGAACGCGAGGACTTCAAGAAGCGGCTGGCCGCCGGCGACCCGATTCATGTCCACGAACTACTCTACCCCCTGTTCCAGGGCTACGATTCGGTCGCGGTCAAGGCCGACGTCGAACTCGGCGGAGCCGACCAGTACTGGAATCTGCTCGTGGGCCGCGAGCTTCAGCGCGAGTTCGGCCAGAAGCCGCAGGTCGTCCTGACCATGCCGCTGCTCGTCGGCCTCGACGGCACCCAGAAGATGTCCAAGTCCTACGGCAACTACGTCGGCATCACCGAACCGCCGCGCGAGATGTTCGGCAAGCTGATGTCCATCCCGGACAGTCTCATCATCAACTATCTCGAACTCTGCACCGACCGGCCCGAGCCTGAGATTGCCGCGGTCAAAGAGAAACTGGCGGCGGGCGAGAACCCACGCAACGTCAAGGTCGAGCTGGCCAAGGACGTCATCGCGCTCTACCACTCGCGCGCCGCTGCCGACGAAGCCGCAGCCGAGTTCGACCGCGTGTTTCGGGACAAACAGGTGCCGGACGAGATGCCCGAGTACAGGATTCCCGCTGCGGGCATCAACATCATCGACCTCGTCGTCACTGCCGGGCTTCTCTCATCCAAGACCGAAGCCAGGCGCAAGCTGATAGAGGGCGCGTTCCACCTCGACAACCAGCGACTCACCGACGCGGCCCTGCTGGTCAAAGTCGAGTCACCGGCCGTGCTCAAAGTCGGCAAGCGCCGCTTCCTCCGCCTCGTCCCGTAGCCGCAGCCCAAGCGCAAGCTCAAGTCCGAGCGTCACGCTGACGCCCGGTGAGCATCGCTCAACGTCCGACGTGAAGCGCAAGCTCAGACCCGAGCTGTCATTCCGACCGAGGGCGAAGCCAGAGTGGAGGAATCTCTCAGGATTCGCTGGTCGCGTCCCGGGGACTACCCTAGGCTCTTCTCTATAGTCACCGACGAGCCGCGGAAATCGCCGTGCGAATCGCGTCGGAAACCGGCCTGCGAGTGCCACCGCAAATCACTCCGCAAGAGACTCTTCGAGTCAGCCCACCAAAGAGTCCGCATCTCACCGGCCAAGCCACGGTCGAGGTCACCACTCGTGTCGGTTCGGAAATCGGCGCCGGGAAAGCCGTGGGCTTCGCGGTCGGTTTGGCCGCGCAAATGGCGTCGAAAGTCGCCATGGGGTGCACCTTCGGAACCACCTCCTGAACCGTCCCGGGAACGGTTCTCAGGGTGGCTCCCGGAATCTCAACTTAGACGACTCTGATCACGTATAACGCGATATATTTTGGACACTTAGGTCAACCGGACATCGCCCAACTCAGCCGAAAAACGCTTTCGGCGTGCTCTGCCGGGTCTTGGCGCCCTAGGAGCTGCTTCTTCGTGGGCTGAGACTGCCAGCCGCGCCAGTTTGTCCCGAGGCTTCTTCCGGCTACCGCGTTACCACGACCTTGCGGACGGCAGCAAACGGTCTCCCGTCCTCGGTCTCCGGTCCTCTGACGAAGTACACCCCCGGAACCAGCGCCCGCACATCATTCGCGCCGGGCTTCAAGCCCAGCACCTTGCGCCCGCTGACGTCGAGCAGTTCCGCCCGGTCCCCGGTCTTCTGTCCCCGGTCTCCCTGCCACAGCACCCCGCGGACGATGGTCGGGCCGCCGTTCATCGTTCCTCGCTCACCGTTCACCGTTTCCTCCACCCCGGGTCTGGTCAGCCTGTATGACCAGCGGACGTTGGTCAGCCCGCCGACATTGTCATCCAGCCAGCAGCAGTGGATGCGACCGTATTCATCCGAGGCGATGACCGGGTTACTGCCATCCTGGCAGAGCGCGACCGTTTCAGGGATTGACCAGTAGCTGCCTGCATTGTGGCTCGCCAGAACAACCTGTCCGGCGGTATCGGTCCACGAAATCCAAGCCCAGCCAAAGGCATCGACCGCCAAAGTCGGCTCACCATACGGGCCGGGTATCTCGACCGGCGCCTCCCAACCACTGCCGCTGTTCACACTTGCGAAGATCTTGTCGCTGCCCATGAACACCAAGTACCTCCGCTCTTCACTTCGGACAAGCTGCCCTGACCCACCGGCAAAGCTCGTAGGACCGTCAACCAGCGTGTCGGCCAGCGTCCAAACCTGGACCGAGCAGGGATAGGGCGGCTCCAAGCCAGCGCTGGTGAATGCGATGTAGAAATCAGTACTGTCGCCGGGAATGAGGGAAGCCTGGCCGAAATCCATGGTTGCAGAACATCCAGCAAGGCAGCGGCAAGGCGTCCAGCCTTGCGTCGTCTTGCGGCTGAACATCACCGAACCAGGCCACGGAATGGGCGGCCCGGTTCCTCTCCAGGTCATGCCGATGCCGCCCCACCGGTCATGACCCAGCCGAATCTCAACGGGGAACGTATCTCTCACCTCATACATCATCTGTGGTGTCGTCCAGCCGGTATCAGTCCTAGTGACTGTGTAGATTCCCCATGAGTCCTGCGTGGCCGGACCCGACACCGGGTATGACCCCTCATAGTACGCCACCAGGACTTGCCCCGAGTCACCGAGTATCCCGGCGGGATAGTTGTACCAGGCCGAGTCTGGAGTCAGCCGTTCCACGGCCTCCCAAGAGTCGCCGGCGAACCGACGTCCCAACACAAGGTCGTGGTGGTCCGCCAAGTAGCGCTTCCACACTGCCCAGATTGTGTCAGCACCGGCGGGAACCAGAACCGGCCCCGCCGACCACTGGTACTGGAAACAAGAATCGCCCAGCACTACCGACTCTGACCACTGGCCCGAAGCCAGCGCGGCCAGCAAGAACACAAACATGACGACGCATTTCACGTTGCCTCCTTACTGCTGAATCACAACCTTCCGCACAGCTTGGGCTTGCGCTTGTGCTTCCCGCACGAAGTACACCCCCGGTGCCAGCGCCCGCACGTCGTTCGCACCCGGCTTCAGGTCCAGCACCTTCCGGCCGGAGATGTCGAGCAACTCCGCCCTGTATCCCGTATTCTGTCTACTGCCAACTGCGTCGAGCAACAGCACTCCTCGGACCAGGGTGGCGCTGGGCGTGGCACGGCGGGTATCGGCGATCGGGCGTCCTTCAAGTCCAGTCGGAGCCGAATCTCGAATCACCGAAACAGTTGAACTCAGCTGATTCGCGACATAGGTACGGCCCTGGAACGGATTCCAGGCAAGGGCACAGGGATAGTTATCTACCGCGACCGTGGTGACAACAGTATTGAGGCCCCCGTCAATCACCGTGACGTTATCGCCTCCCCCGTTCGCGCTGTAGACCTTGTTGTAGAGTGAATCGTAGCCCAGCTCCCGAGGCCCACCTCCGACCGCGACCGTGGTGATGACAGTATCAGCCACCCCGTCAATCACCGTGACGTTGTCGCTTCTGTAGTTCGCGCAGTAGACCTTGTTGTTGGTCTGATTGTAGACCAGAGCACTCGGCCCATCTCCGGCCGCGACCGTGGTGATGACCGTATCCGAGGCACCATCGATCACCGTGACATTATCGCCAACATAATTGGCGCAGTAGACCTTGTTGCCGGTCGGGTTGTACACGAGAGCCCAAGGCGTGCCTCCGACCGTAATTGTGGCAACGACCGTGTCGGCTGCGGCATCGATTGCCGTGACGGAACTGCTTCCGCTGTTCGCGCAGTAGACCTTGTTGTCGGTCGGATTGTAGACCGGCCCAAGAGGAGCATTCCCGGCTGCGATGGTGGTGATGACCGTGTCGGTTGCTCCGTCGATAACCGTGACGTTGTTGCTGTTCTGGTTGGCGCAGTAGACCTTGCCGGCCAGATTGAAGGTCAGGCCAACGGGGTTGTCTCCGACCCTAATCGTGGCCATGACCGCATTGGTATCCCCCGCGATCACTGTGACGGTATCATTCCCAGGATGAGCGCAGTAGATCTTGTTGTTGGTCGGATTGTAGACCATGGCTCGCGGGTCCAACCCGACCGGGTAATTAACCACCGGAATCGTCGCGATGACCGCGTTGGTATCCCCGGCGATCACCGTGACGTTGTCGCTGGTCTGATTGGCACAGTAGACCTTGTTCCCGGTCGAGTTGTAGACCAGACCACAGGGACTAAGCCCGACAGGAATAGTGGTCTCTAGCCACTGAGCGTTCGCCATCGGCGCAGCCAGTATGCAGATTGCAGATATGAGAATGCAGAGTCTCATCTCTCCTCCTTACTTCGCGACAACAACCTTGCGGACGGCAGCAAACGGTCTCCCGTCCTCGGTCTCCGGTCCTCTGACGAAGTACACTCCCGGTGCCAGCGCCCGCACGTCATTCGCGCCCGGCCCGAGGTCCATCACCTTCCGTCCCGTCGCATTCAGCAGTTCAACCCTGTATGCTGATTGCTGTCTGCTGTCTACTTGCAGACTCAGCACCCTACGGATGATGGTCGCTCCGCCATTCGCCCTTCGCACGTCGGGCTTCGCTATTTCCGCAACGGCCGGATTCGGGTCCATCTTGCCCCAGATGCGGTCGGTACTGTAGGCCTTGCCGCCGACCGAGCCAGCCCAGCCCTGATAGACGAGGAACAACTGGCTGCCGCTGCCGAGACACAGCTTCGGGCACGTCTGGCCTCGTTGCTGGCTGACGACCGAACCGGCATCGAATACCGTTCCTCCGCGCGTCACCCGCGCACCGTAGATATCACCCAAGGAATCGCTGCGCATGTCTTGCCACACTACGAGGAAGTTCGTGCCGTCAAAGGCAAGGGCTGGGGACTCCTGGGCGTTTGCCGCCTGCGAGATGACCAGGCCCGAGGTATCCAGCACGATCCCCTGTGGCGTCACCCGGGTGCCATAGATGTCGTAGCCGGTGGTGACGTAGTCACGGGCATCCTGCCAGACCACGAAGGAATTCGCGCCGTCGAAGCCGAGGGCAGGCGCGCTTTGGTCACCTGCGGCCTGAGAAACGACTAGGCCTGCGGGGTCAAGCACTGTCCCCTGCGGCGTCACCCGTGCGCCGAAGACGTCCGTGTACATGCCGCTACGTGAGTCCTGCCAAACAACGAAGTAGCTCGTACCGACGAACGCGACCGCGGGAAGCGCCTCCGGGCCGTTCGCGGTCGAGATAGCGATGCCTTGCGAGTCGAGCAGTGCACCTGACGACGACAGCCGGGCTCCGTAGATGTCGGCTTCGCCGTTCCGTGCATCCTGCCAGACAACAAGGTAGCCCGCGCCATCAGAGGCAATCGCCGGGAACTCCTGAGAGCTGTACCCTGCCGACACGACGAAGCCCTGCGAGTCAAGCACCGCACCCGAAGACGACAGTCGGGCTCCGTAGATGTCATGACCCGCTCGCAAGTCCTCCCAGACAGCGAGGTAGCCGGATCCGCCACCGACAACCGCGGGCGAGCCCTGCCGGTTCTCGGCAGTACTGACCGCCGCGCTAAGGGAATCGAGCACCGTGCCCTCTGGGTTGACCCTTGCGGCGTAGATGTCTGGATCAGAAGGGGCGCGTTCGTCCTCCCAGACCGTAAGGAAGTTCACCGCGTCCGTGGCGACTGCGCAGGCAGTCTGGGGATTCGCCGCGGTGGAGAAAGTGAGGCCTGTCGGGTCGAGGACAGTGCCGGCGGGAGTCACGCGCGCGCCCTGGACGTCGGAGTTGCGGGTCCAGAGGACCAAGTAGTACTCGTCGCCAAAAGCGACAGCGGGCAGTCCCCCTACAATGGAGTGCGCCACCCGAAAGCCGGATGAGTCCAGCACCTCGCCGTCCGGCGTGACCCGCGCACCGTATACTTCTGACCAGTTGTTGTCGAACCAGACGGCGAGGAAGTTCGTGCCGTCACACGCAACGTCCGGAGAATACTGGTGCAGGGTCGCCTGCTGGACGGGGATGCCCTCTGGGTCGAGCACTGCGCCTTCGGTTGTCACCCGCGTGCCATAGATGTCGTCGGTGCCGTTGCGTGAGTCGTCCCACACTACGAAGTACACCGTGCCATTGAAGGCCACCGACGGGTCGTGCTGGAGGTGCGGATACGAACAGATCGGTATGCCAGCCGTGTCAAGTACCAGGCCTTCAGGCGTGACCCGCGCGCCGTAGATGTCGGCGTTCGTTCCGCTGCGCGTATCAATCCACACGACTAGGTAGTTAGTCCCATCGAAGCAGACGTCCGGCCTCTCCTGGTAGCGCAAAGCCGTGGAAATCGGAGTGCCGCTGGGATCCAGAACCACGCCGGCCGGCGTCACCCGCGCTCCGTAGATGTCCCAGTCGTTACCGTCACGATAGTCCTGCCACACCACGAGGAAGTTGGTGCCGTCAAAGCCCACGGCAGGAGAATACTGGTGGTCTGCCGCCTGCGTTATGGCGATACCTGCGGTGTCAAGTACAGTGCCCTGCGGCGTCACCCGCGCTCCGTAGATGTCGCTGCCCCGCCCGTCTCCCCACACTACCAGGAAGTTCGCGCCGTCAAAACCCACAGCAGGATATACTTGATCGTTTGCCTCATGCGAAATGACGATACCCGCAGGGTCGAGCACCGTACCTTGTGGCGTCACCCGCGCGCCCCAGATGTCCGGGTAGTAGGCGCTACGTGTGTCCTGCCACACCACGAGGAAGTTCGCCCCGTCAAAGGCAACAGCCGGGTTCTCCTGGACATTGGGCGCGGACCAGTACATCGGGACCGTATCCAAGAGAAACTCGCCACCATCAAGATCAGGGCTCGAAGGGTCGAGGAGTCGCTGGGTCGAGTGGCCGGAGTGAACCTGACGGACGACATCCTGTGGCCCGAAGCTCGCCCGCGCGACTGACGCAGCTGACAACGACGCGGAGCAGCAGACGACCAGCAGCACAGATGCGGACTTCATGGGATCTCCCTGCCTCGTAGTCACCGCCTTGCGGATTCTGGCTCCTCCTTGCTCTCTGTTCTCTCCTCCCTCACGCCCGAAGTACTACCTCTGCACCACGAACTTGCGCGTGGCGGCGAAGCCGTCGGCCTCGAACCGGACCAGGTAGACTCCGGCTCCGGCCAGGCGGCCCTTCGCGTCCCGACCATCCCAAACAAGTGAGTGATAGGCTGGAACAAGGGAGGAGCTGCAAAGCGTTCGTACCACCGCACCGGCTGCGGAGTAGATTCTCAGGGTCGCCGATGACAGACGTGGGATGCCGAAACGGACAACGGTCCTGCCCAGGGACGGGCTGGGTGCGACCCTGTCCAGCGAGAAGACTTTGGGCAGTCCGGGCCGGTCGGCGACCCCGGTGAACGGGCTGACCACGACCGAGCCGTGGACCGCGTCGTTGGTCGTGTCGAGGTCGCCTGAGAGCATCGTGGAACAGGTTACCGCGAACGTGCCGAGCTCCAGCGCGTCCCAGTCCGCAAAGTCAACCGTATCGGTCGCGCCGGGCGCGAGCGTGAGCGACACAGTGTCGGCATAGTCAGCGCCGATGGCGAACCGGACGTCAAACGTTTCTCCCGACGAGCCGGAGTTATGCATCACGGCCTGCGGCGGGACGGTTACGCCGGAGTCAACCGTATCCGGGGGCGCGAGTATCTCGGTCACTCCCACGTCGTGGCTGGGAATGTCGATGGCGTAGTACTCGCTGACCTGCAGGCAAAGGGTGTCCTGGGTCTGCCGGCCGCCAAAGACCCAGAGGCCGGGAACGCCGGCGCCGCCCGCCTCAGCCGGTATGTATACACCGGCGTGGTTGCGGCGCCGCTGGGCCAGTCTCGGGAATGAGTCCCACGAGTCGCTTTGGACTTCGTAGATGTAGCAGTTCGCCGACTCGCTTGGCCAGACCCCGCGGCCAGCGATGATGATGTCACCGGCAAAGTCGCCCGGTTTGTCGGAGTCGAACCCGAAGGCTCTGGCCTGCGAGTTCGTCGCCGTCATGTTGGCCGTCAGAGTCCAACCGGCGGCGGTATCGTTGAGGTTGAGCCGCTGGACCTGGGCGCGGGGCAGGAGTGCGGCCGAGTCGACGTTCCAGGTGTCGCCGCCGCAGGCGTACAGGAACGAGTCGACAGTCGCGACAATCGGGTAGGCACGGGCCAGCGGCATGTCTGCCAGTTGCGACCAGCGAGTGCCGGCCGTAGCCAGCGGGTCGAAGGACCAGGTTTGGGCTGAGGTGGCGTTTGACGTCTGGCTGAATCCACCCATCACGTAGATCAGATTGTCGTAGACGATGGACGAGGTGGCCACGGCGATCGAGTCGCCGACACGGCCCGGGAAAGCATCGGTGTGCAGCATCTCGGCCGTGTTGCTGGTCGGGTAGTAGACCTGCACCGAATCGATGTAGTTCGGCGCTCCGTCATAACGGCCGCCGACGATGTAGAGCCCGAACGTGTCGCCGTTGAGCGTGTCGTGGTCGTCGCGCAGCAGGCAGACGTCGTAGTTGGATACCGCGAGTGGCATATCGACCCCGACGTCGGCGTACGAATCGGTCGAAGGCGTGTAGCTGTAGATGTCGCCCAGGGTGGTAGAAGTGCCGAAGCGGCCGCCGAGGAAGTAGACCTTGGCCGTGCCCGGGAAATACTCGCCGTCGAAGCGGCAGTAGGCGAACGGCGACTGCGGTCCGTTCTCCCAATCCTGGCCCGCCGCGATGCCGGCCAGCACGAAACATGCGAACAGAACCACGAACTTCTTCATCCCTTACCTCCTTGGAGTTCTCGGACCAATGACTGTCTGAGTTCGCTCGCACCTGGGGCACGAAGCCAACCTGCCGAGAACGGAAACCGACCCGGGTGCGGAACCCTGTAACCGCACCTGAGTTATACCGTCTCCGGTCCGGTTGTCAAGGCGCAACGCGCGAATCCGGCTTTGTACCACTAAGACACCAAGAGCACTAGGCAGACAAGCACATCTCCGGCTGCTCCCGACTTCGTGTCCTTGCGCCTTTGTGGTGAATTCCGGTCTCAGCTCGTGAGTGGCCTTCGCGACTCGGTGCAGCCCGCGCTGCCTTGACTCTCGTGCCTCTGCCTCTAGAATCTGACCCAAAGGAGCAATCAATGCCTCAGGAAGAAAACCGTCCAACGCCCCAGGGCCCGCCGGTCCAGATTGAAATCGGCGAGAGGGAGTCCGAGGGCGTATATTCGAATTTCGTGCTCATCGCCCACTCGCCGTCCGAGTTCATCATTGACTTCGCCCGGATTCTTCCCGGCCTGCCCAAGGCCAAGGTCTTTTCACGCATCGTAATGACCCCGCAGCACTCGGTGCTGCTGCACAAAGCCCTGACCGAGAACATCAAGAAGTACGAAGACCGGTTCGGGAAGATAAAACTCCACGGCAAAGAAGAAGACATCGCCCGCAGCATGGGGTTCTAGGCCGCGCGTGCCGCGCGGAAGGCCTAAGCCCGCACTTTTCGACAGGGGCCACGGAGGCCAAGTCATAATGACAAAGTCGCGGATACCGGCCGGGGCCGGAGAGACGTCATTGGCACTGCCCAACCGGGACCTGCTTGAGCGGCTGGGCCAGATCGCGCACCATCTCGGCACGCGGTCGTTCCTCGTCGGCGGCCCGGTCCGCGACCTGATTCTCGGAACAGCCCCTGGGGACAGTCCACAATGGGACAGTCCCCTGCCGGACCTCGACATCGCGGTCGAGGAAGGGTCACGCGAGTTCGGTGCAGCGGTCGCCAAGAAGCTCGGCGGCCGCTTCGTCTTCCACAGCCGCTTCCTCTCCGGTTCCGTCCAGCTCCTCTCTCCTCCCTCCTCCCTGCTCCCTTCTCACATCGACATCACCCAGACCCGGGCCGAGACCTATGAGCAGCCGGCCGTGCTGCCCGCAGTGAGGCCGGCCAGCATCGTAGGCGACCTCGGACGCCGCGACTTCACCATCAACTCAATGGCCCTGGAGCTCACGCCCGGTTCGTTCGGCGCGTTCATCGACCCGTTTGACGGCAGAGCCGACGTGGCGCAAGGCCGGGTGCGGGTGCTTCACGCCCGCAGCTTCATTGATGACCCGACCCGCATCTTCCGCTGCATCCGGTTTGCCGTCCGGCTCGGGTTCAAAACCGAGCCGCAGACCCTTGGGCTACTGCGTTCGGCGGTCGAGCAACGCCTGCCCGCGTTCCTCACCCCGGAGCGGATTCTCTACGAACTCCGGCTGGTCTGCGCCGAGCCGCGGGTAGCACCGATGGTCAGAGCGCTCATCCGCGAACGGGTGCTGGAAGCCGCATGGCGCTGGACCCCACCCCGTGGGTTCCTCCAAGGCATGGCGAAGCTGGTGCGGCGCGTGAAATCCCTGGGGACAGTCCCCGGGTTTCGCCCGGCCGACCTGCTCTTCATCTATTGGCTGAGCGTGCTGCCGGTGACCGACCGCTTCCCCATCCGCAAGGAGGAACGGGACGCAGCTGAAGCAGTTGCGGGATTCGGCAAGCTCAAGCCCAAGCTCAGACGCAAGCTCAAGCCGAGCGCGGTCTACCAGGCATTGCGCGGCGTTCCAGAGTCGGCCCTGCGTATTCTGGCCGTGCTGGAGTCGAAAGCCGTGAGCGCTAACATCCGCGCCTTCCTGGACGGTTACAGCAAGGTCCGCATCGCCACGACCGGCGCCGACCTGCGCGCGGCCGGCCTGAAACCGAGCCCGGCGTACCGCGAGATTCTGGACAAGTTGCTTTTCGCGCGGCTCGACGGTAGAATCCGCACCGTGACAGAAGAGCGCGCGCTGCTGCAACGACTCACCCGGCAGAAGGGCAGTTGATGTTCAACTTCCAGGCACTCATCCTCTCCGCGCCGGCGATCCTGTTCGGCCTGACCATCCACGAGTTCAGCCACGGCTGGGTTGCCTGGCAACTCGGCGACCCGACTGCGAAGATGATGGGCCGGCTGACCCTCAACCCGCTGAAGCATCTCGACCCGATCGGCACCATCGCGCTTTTCCTGTTCCGGTTCGGCTGGGCCAAGCCGGTCCCGATTGACCCGCGCAACTTCCGTCACCCGACCCGCGACATGGCCATTTCCTCGCTGGCCGGCCCGGCCGCGAATCTTCTCACCGCGGCCGTCGCCGGTCTCATCCTGCGCGTCCTCATCCTGTTCCATGTCGGCGGCTTCATCGCGACGCTCATCAGCTACTTCGTATTGTTCAATCTGATTCTCTGCTTCTTCAACCTGCTACCGATACCGCCCTTGGACGGCTCGCGCCTGCTCTATCACCTGCTGCCGCCGGACCTGGCTGCCGGCTACGCCCGGCTCGAGCGCTACGGCTTCATCATCCTCATCGGCATTATCTTTCTGGGCCAGCTCACTGGGATCAACCTGCTGTGGCTGTATATGGACCCGCTGCTGAGGATTTTCAGCCTGATCTTCGTCGGTCGCCAGATAATCTAGCATGGCTGCGAAACGCACTTCCCGCAAGGGAACATCGAACCGCGGCGCGCGCGCGGCGCTTACCATCGCGGCGGCCATCTTGATTCTCTTCACGTTCGCAAGCCTCATATTCCACTATTTCATCAATAGCCCCAACTACTGCGGCCCGCTCGGGTACTGGGTGGCCCGTGGACTGGATGTGGCGTTCGGCGTGACCAGCTTGTTCCTGCCGATCGTGCTGGCCCTGGTCGGCCTGCTCGTGTTGCGGCGAGGCAAGGGCTGGCGCCCGCTCAGCGCCGCGCTCGCGTGGCTGCTTGGCTTCTGCCTGCTCGTGGCTCTGCTCGCCTACCAGTTGCACTCAAGCGGCAACCCGGCCGGGGCGGTCGGCAAGTGGCTCGCGGGCGGGTTGTTGATGGGGCTCGGGTTTGGGACGTACGCGGTCGTCGCGCTCGCCGTTCCCTGGGGACTGAACCTGCTCCGGAAGCGGCCGGTGGCGAAGGACGTCGCGCAGTCCGGCTTCATCCTGCTGACGGGCCTGTATCTCGACCTGTTCCTCGCCTATTTCGGCGGCCGATGGTCTCTGTTCGGCCCGCCTCCAAATCCGGTGCTCTACCCTATCAGCGGCAAGGCCGGACTCGGAATTGTCCACGGACTCGAGAAGCTCATCGGCCCGGCCGGGAGTCTCATCCTCCTGATTGGCACGTTCCTGATGGTTCTCGCGCTCTTCACCAAGCTGAAGGTACCGGAACTGGGCTGGCTCCGCGCTATCTTCACCGGGCTCTTCGCACGCGCCGAGCGTAGACCTGAGTCGAAACCCTTGATTGCGGCCCCGAGTCTCGACCGGCAGGAAGCGGCCGCGCCCGGAACCGTGAGCCCCGAACCCCAAGCCGCAGGCCCGGGACCCAAACCAGAACTCGCACACGAACCGGAGTTAGTCCCGGCTTCGGCGAACGAACCCGGTGACCGCGAATCGCCAGTCGTCACTCGTAAACCGACAATCCCGCGCGAGCCGGAGCCCGTTCAACGACGCCACCCGATGAAGTTCAACCTGAGCGATTTCCAGAAGGTGTTCCTCGACCAACTCGACCAGCCGGGCGAGAAGGACCACGTATTCAAGGACCGGAAGGAGTCCGAGGCCGAGGCCCTGGTCCTGATTGACAAGCTGAAGCAGTTCGGCATCGAGGGCCGGGTGTCGGACATCCAGTCCGGCCCGATGATCACCCGGTTCGAGCTGGAGCCCGCGCCCGGAGTGAAAATCCAGTCCATCTCCAGCCGGCAGGACGACATTTCGCTCGCCCTTGCCGCCGAGCGCATCCGAATACTCGCGCCCATCCCCGGCAAGAACGCGGTCGGCATCGAGGTGCCGAACAAGGAACGCCGCACCGTCTTCCTCCGCGAGGTGCTGACCAGCGAGCCGTTCCGCGACAAGAAGTCGCCGCTCGCGTTCGCGCTCGGCACGACCATCACCGGCGAGCCCTACAGCGCGGACCTGCGCACGATGCCGCACATCCTCATCGCCGGCACCACCGGCTCGGGCAAGTCGGTCTGCATCAACTCGCTCATCGCGTCGATCATCTACCGGTCCGCGCCCGACTACGTCCGCTTCTTGACCATCGACCCGAAGCAACTAGAGCTGCCGGTCTACAACCCCATTCCGCACCTGCTCGGCACCACGACCATCGACCCGGACAAGGCGGTGCGGGAACTCAGCCGGGTCGTCGACATCATGGAGGCGCGGTACGGCGAGTTCGCCAACATCGGCGTCCGCGACATCGTCGGCTACAACGAGCGGGCCGAGCAGGAAGGGTTAGAGCGCAAACCCTACATCGTCGTCATCATTGACGAACTGGCCGACCTGATGCTCCGCGCGCCGAACGAAATCGAGATGCGCATCACCCGCCTCGCCCAGATGTCACGTGCCGTCGGCATCCACCTGGTGCTCGCGACCCAGCGGCCGTCGGTTGACGTCATCACCGGCCTCATCAAGGCGAACTTCCCCTGCCGCACCGCGTTCCAGGTCGCGTCCAAGACCGACTCACGCACGATTCTCGACATGAACGGCGCCGAGTCGCTCCTCGGCCGGGGTGATATGCTATTCCTGCCGCCGGGCAAGGGCGAGCCGACCCGGCTCCACGGCTCGTTCGTCTCGGACCGGGCGGCGAGGCGCATCGTCGACCTCTGGGCGCGGACCTACCTGACCGAGCTGCTCACCGGCCTCGTCGAGAATCCGGCCGAGTGCGCCCGGAAGATGGTCGAGAGCGACGTCGTCGACGTGCTCTACGACAAGGAGAAGTCCGGGGTCCGCCGCAAGCTCGAAGACCTGCGCACGATTCTGCCCGAGGACGTTGTTGACAATCTGATGGCCCGGAAATACTATGAAACCCTGCCCGAGGAGAGCCCGCAGGTGCAGGCCGAGCGGAGCCGGGCACAGGGAGTGAACCGTGAGCGGGACGAGAAGTTCGCCGAGGCCGCGCAAATCGTGGTCCGGCATAGAGAGGCATCGGTTTCCATGTTGCAGCGACGGCTTGACATCGGCTGGGCGCGAGCCGGCCGAATAATAGACCAACTTGAACAGGTCGGCGTGGTCGGCCCCTACGTAGGTTCGAAGTCCCGCAAGGTACTGGTGAACAACGAGGCCGACCTCCAGAAAGTGCTTGCCGGCGGGAAGGCGCAACCGTAGTGATTGACCGCAAGACCGTCATGGTGTGGGTCAATCAGATTGCCGACATGATCCCCTGCCGGACGTATGAAGACGTGATGCACTTCATCAAGTCCAAGCCCGAAGGCAAGGTCGTCACGCCCAAGCCCGAAATCAACATCGACGACCACTGGTTCAGCATCCGGCGCCACAACGACGCCGTGAGCGGGGAGGACATCCTCGAGATCTTCATCGGCAATCGCGAGTCCGACGACGAGTACATGGGTTACGACCGGATTGACCCCCGCTGGCACGACGCCGAGGGCCGCGACATGAAACGCTGGGAACTGACCCGTGCCTACATGCACCCCAAGTACCGGGGACGGAACTACTCGCTGTTCATGGCCGAGATGGTGGTGGCGCTCGCCCGCAAGAACCACGCCAAGTCGGTCGTCGCCTATCCGCGCCACGTCGCCATGCTCGTCACGCTCCTGAACTACGGCTTCCGCACGATGGAGGGCAACTACGATGCGACGCTCCATCGCATACTGAGACAGGGCAGGCACTGGTACGGCAACAACACCGCCCAGCGCCGCCTCTACTACGCGCAGGAGTTCCGGCCGTTCATCCAGGACGGCAGTTTCATCATGGAAAAGCCCTGCGCCAAGCCGGGTCTCTGGAACTACCTGATGGAGAAAGTCTGACCCGCGACCGGGTCCGCAATCTAGAATCTACAATCTGGAATCCTGGATGGTCCTGAGCCGGCTGGCGCCGACGATTCCGGCCTCCATTCCGAGTTCCGAGAAAACAATGTCCAGCTTCCTGCCCGGCAGGGCCTGGGTCCGGCGGAACACCGACTTGCGCACCGCCTTCAGCAGGGGCCGGCCGATGCCGCTCACTCCGCCGCCGACTACTATCCGCTCCGGATCCAGGAGCTCCACAGCATTGGCGAGCGCCGTGCCGAGGTAGTCACCGACCTCTTCAACCAACGTCAGAGCCAGCGGGTCTCGGGCCCGCGCGGCCCGGCCGATCTCCCGCATCGTAATCCGCGCCGTGTCGCCTCCGGCAAACTCCAGCATCAAGCTGGGACCTGCGGCCTTCGCCCCCGGGAAAAGTGAGGTCTGGTTCTTGTGGTCCTTCAGTCGCTTCAGTTGCGCGCGCACCCGCTTCCGGGCCCGGTCCTCTACGTAGCGCGCTCCGACATAGCGCTCGACGCAACCGCTGTGG
>CAYOCZ010000037.1:0-5013 GCA_964402475.1 uncultured bacterium
GTACCCTCATCCCTGACAGCCCAAATCACCTTCCAGCGCACCTACGGCGGCGCGGGCAAGGACGGGGGCTGTTCGGTCCAGCCGACCGCCGACGGTGGCTACATAGTCACTGGCTGGACCACCTCCTTCGGCGCCGGCGGGGACGACGTTTGGCTCATCAGGATGGACAGCCTCGGCGATACGTTATGGACGCAGACGTACGGCGGTTCGGGCGACGACCTGGGCGCTTCGGTCCAGCCGACCACCGACGGCGGCTACATCGTGGCCGGGATGACCGGGAGCTTCGGGGCCGGCGATCCTGACCTTTATCTCGTCAAGACCGATGCCAGCGGCGACACGCTGGACCAGGGCTTTCGGCGGCAAGAACTGGGACGCCGGGGCCGCCATCACGCAGACCGCGGACGGCGGGTACATCATAGCCGGGGTGACTCGCTCCTTCGGCGCCGGCGGGGACGACGTTTGGCTCATCAGGACGGACAGCCTCGGCGATACGTTATGGACGCAGACGTACGGCGGTCCGGGCGACGACCTGGGCGCTTCGGTCCAGCCGACCACCGACGGCGGCTACATAGTCACCGGCTGGACCAATTCCTTCGGCGCCGGCGGGGACGACGTTTGGCTCATCAGGACGGACAGCCTCGGTGATACGCTATGGACGCGGACGTACGGCGGTAGATGGACGGACGCGGGCAGTGAGGTTCAGCCGACCGCCGACGGCGGCTACGTTCTCGCCGGCGGCACCACCTCCTTCGGCGCCGGCAGCTTCGACGTCTATCTCATCAGGACCGACGCCAATGGTGGCGCGCTGTGGACAACGACCTTCGGCGGCAAGGTCTGGGACGACAGCTATTCGGTCCAGCAGACATCCGACGGTGGGTACGTCCTCGCCGGTATGACGAGGTCCTTCGGCGCCGGCAACCACGACGCCTATCTCATCAAGACCGACGCCGACGGTAGTGCAGTGTGGACAAGGGCTTTCGGCGGCGACTCGAGCGACTACGGCTACTCGGTCCAGCAGACCGCAGACGGCGGCTATGTTATGGTCGGCTTCACTGAGTCCTTCGGCGCGGGCGGAGAGGACGTCTGGCTAGTCAAGACCGACTCCTTGGGCAATGTCGCGGTGTCCGTGGCCGAACCCAAGGCAAGTCCCACTCCGACTGCGGGCATGTCGCTCAAGTGCGAGCCGAATCCGTTCAGCGGAGCGACCACGATTCGCCTTTCGCCATTCGCCATTGGCCATTCGCCTCGGACGCTGCGCATCTACGATGCGCAAGGCCGCGCGGTCCGTTCGTTCTCCTCCCTCCTCTCTGCTCCTTCCTCCCTAACGTGGGACGGAACAGACGACCTCGGGCAGCCTCTGCCGTCGGGAGCGTACTTCGTGAGGGTCAACGGTGGGAACGAGCACGCCACCACGCGCATCGTCCTGCAGCGCTGAGCGACCGGCCGTGAACCGCAGGCCGTAGACCGTAAGCCCGCCCGTCCACTGTGACGAACTCCTGAGCGGTGGTCCCGGCGCCTTGACATCCCCGCCCGCGAGTTCTAGAATCCAGCCGTGGACGGCCCGCGGCCGCGAAAGACGGGCAGCGTCCCTATCGAAGTCCCCTATTCGAATCCCGGAACGTCCGCATGCTGACTGGCAGAACCGTCGCCGGGTCCGAGGTTACCTCGGCTTGCACGTCCCCGGGACATGTCTGTACCGGCAGGGACAGGGTGGCTTCGTGCTGTTTCTCGTAAGCTGTTGCTGTCCTATAACTTGACACTATGGCACGGCTGGTGCATACTCATGGTCGTGGAAATGACCGTATTGACCATGAAGCACAACTTCTGACAGGAGGATACCGTGAAGAAACTACTGACACTGCTTGCCGTCGTGACGATGGCGAGTGTGACAATCGCCGGCGGCATTTCCGGCCAGGTCACGGAGGCGAGAACCGGCGACCCGATTGAAAGCGCTGTTATCGTCGCCCAGAGCAGAAGCGGCGGCGGCCGGGCTGTCACCAATGCCCGCGGCGTGTACGAAATTGAGGACCTTGAAGCGGGCGGCTACGCTGTGACTGCCACCGCGCGCGGCTACGAGACTGCCCGCTACCCGCGGCCGGTTACGGTCACGCGGGGCATGGTCGAGGGCATCGACTTCCGGCTCGTTCCCGGCCGCGGCGGCCGGCGGGGCAAAGGCCTCATCACCGGCGTAGTCGTGGACGCGCGGACCCGCGAGCCGATTGAAGGCGCGATCGTCTTCGCCAAGGGCGAACGCGGACGCGGCGACAGAAATGCCGCCATATCAGCCGAAGACAAGGACGGCGGGCGCGGACGCGGCATGTTCAAGGCGGTCACCAACGCCCGCGGCATGTACCGAATGGTGGTCCCGGCCGGTAACTACCATGTCATGGCCAAGGCGCGCGGCTACAAGGCAGCCCGCTTCCCGCGGCTGGTCACGGTCGAAAGACGCGGAGCTGTGCGCGTCAACTTCCGCCTCGTTCCGGGCCGCGGGGGCCAGCGCCGCAAGGGCGCGATTGTCGGCAAGGTCTATGACGCGAGAACCCGTAAGCCGATTGCGGGCGCCATGGTTGTTGCCATGGGCGAGCGCGGCCGGGATGCCACCAGAACCGACCGTCGCGGCATGTACAAGCTCGTGGTTCCCGCGGGTCAGTACCGGGTCGTCGCGGCTGCCCGCGGTTACGGCCGGCAGGCCTACCCGAGGGCGGTTCCGGTGCGTGCCGGCGAGGTCACGCGCGGCATCGACTTTGGGCTGCGCGGAAGCCGAGGGCGGGCCGACCTCTACTGATCCAGACTCATTACCCCTGCCAGCCCCCGGCCTGTGCCGGGGGCTACGCTTCATTACCGCGCCGGGCATGCCGTCCCGTCCCCCCGAAGCACTTACCGTCTTCGACCGCGACGGTCCACCACAGCCACCGTCTGCGCGCAAGCCAAAGCGAGCGCGTTTTGACTGACCGCGGAGCTTCGGATACACCGCAGTCAGATGTCGGCGCCAGGGTCGGTGCCGCCGTTGGCCCTGTTGCGGAACGTGATTGAGGTGAAATGACCATTCTGTTCTGCCTTGTCGCCGCGGTCACGCTCGGAAACGAGTTCCGGCTGGGCGGCGACTACATCACCCAGGGATACTACTCCTACGAGGACACCCTCAGCGACACGCTCGAAGGAGTCCAGGACATCGAAACCGGGGCGCGGGCGACTTGGGACCTGGACCTGACGCTGGGGAGTCCCGACGTGGAAGCCCAGGCCCGGAACAGCGCCAGCTTCTCCAGCCGCTCGCTGCGCGACGGTCTCGGTTTCGACTTCAGCTGCCGGGTCGCCCCGTGGCTGAAGCTGGGTGTGTCGAACGACGCCGAGGTGCGCTGGTACCATGAGTGGTTTCCCCAGTGGGCGGATACGTTCTACAGCCACAACTACCTGGACAACATCAGCCGGCTGAAAGTCGACCTGCGGCCGGTCAACTGGCTGACGGTCAACCTGTCGGACGGTTTCGAACTACTCAACTACTTCGAGCCGGACAGCTTCAGCTACAACTACATGGTCAACCGGTTCGAGGCACAGAGCTACATCGACATCGGGATTGCGGCTTCGGCCAACGCCGGCTACAGCTGGTCGAAACGCAGGTCGCGGTCGGAGTTCGGGCAGGGCTACGACTACGACGACCATGCGCTGAGGACCGGGGCCGACTACCTGTTCGACTTCGGGTTGAAGCTGAACGCGGACAATTCGTTTGCGCGCCGGGTCTACCCGTCGCAGGAGCGGAGTTTCCTGGAGGAAGAAGTCTCCGCGACGGTCGGCTGGGACTGGGACAAGTACGGGGTCGAACTCGACGGTGATTCCCGATGGACCTGGCACGATTCGGTCGGCGACATCTACGAGGACTTCCTCGAGTACTCCCTTGACTTGGCCGGCGAACTCCGGCCGCTGCCCGCAATGACCATCCGGCTGGGCCCGGGCCATGAGTCCGGCCGCGAACTGGCCGGCGACGGCAGCGAGGACTACAACGAGTTGTCGCTCGTGGCCGCGTTCGACTGGTTCAACTTCGACCGGTTCTGGCTGTCAATCGAGGACCGGGTCGGGCGGCGCGACTACCTCAACCCCGACGTGATTGCCTATCAGTCGAACTACCTGTTCAACGAACTCAGTCTGTTCGGGGCTTGGACGATACACTCCGGCGGCTCGTCGGAGCTGGCGCTCGAAGGTATGGCCAACATCCTGCCCCAATGGCACGCCGAGAAGACCGACGACTTCTCGGTCGGCATCTACACCCTGGAACTCAAGTACGGGTTCTAGCCCGGTTCAGAGCTGCTTCAGGACAAGACTATGAACCGGCCGCGCAGCGCCGCCCGCGTCTTCGTATCCAACTACCTCCGGATCTTGGGTGTCCAGCTTCGCTGCCCCTCATGTCTCCCTACGGTGACACCCTGTCACCGAAAGGTTACACATTTCGCCAGCCCGGTCTCGTAAGTCACGCATCTGCGTCCATCATTCCCTGGCATGAAAGATGCACTCCATGGGTCATGGCAGTGCCGAGAGGCACAAACAACAAAGGAGGAGCTATGAAGCTCAAGATCTGTCTGAGCCTTGCAGTGGCCGTACTCCTGGCAGCAGGAGCAGGCCTGTCCGAGGCTCCGAAACTGCATCCGGCCGGGGGCCTGCTGTTCGTTGACCCGTATACCGTGCCCGGTCTGAAGATGCTGGATGAGTATACGATCCCTCGGGGCGCGCCCACAGCGGCCCCACCGAGTGCGATCGACCTTACGTCGGAGATGCCACCGGTCGGCGACCAGGGCGATCAGAACTCGTGCGTTGGCTGGGCATCCGGCTACTATGACAAGACCCACATCGAGTATATCGAAAAGACATGGGGATACCCGCCGGTTCCGTGGGATCTTGACGATCCCGCGCATCAGATCAGTCCGTCATTCGTCTACAATCAGATCAATGCCGGGCGTGACGGGGGCGCTTCCATGACGGATGCCCAGATACTGATTTGCGACCAGGGCGCGTGCATGATGA
>CAYOCZ010000037.1:5113-15412 GCA_964402475.1 uncultured bacterium
CGCTCTGCATCGTCGGCTACGACGACAACAAGCAAACGGCCGACGGCCCCGGCGCATTCAAGCTCGTGAATTCCTGGGGCACCGAGTGGGGCGACGCCGGCTACTGCTGGATGTCCTACTACGCCGTCAAGACCACCAAGGCAGGACTGAGCCAGGGCTTTGTGTACTATGTCGACGACCGGTACAATTACAGTCCGACCGCGCTGGCGCGAGTCAAGCTAACCCACCCTTGCCGGGACCGAATCAGCATCGCGTTTGGGGCCGGAAGCCCGGGTGCCCCGTTGGGGGTCTACTATTTCCGCCGGTTCTGGGCTCTGGAGGGCAAGATTACGGACCAGCCGTTCCCGAATAACAAACTGGTGTTCGACCTGACCCAGGGCACCTCGTATCTCGACCAGACCGACATGGCCTTCGTGGCTTGCCTCGACCGGAAGAAGGACAAGAAGACGGGGACGATCGACTTCCTTTCGGTCGAGTACGGCGACAGATACGGCTTCTCGGACCAGACGGTCACGATTCCGGACTCCAAGGTCCCGGCGTACAGCATGGTCGTGCTCCCATTCACGTTCGGCCCCCAAGGGAAGCCGCTCGACGGCCCTGTGGCAGCCAGCCGGGCCAGTTACCGCAATGGCGCAGCCAACGTCGCCTTCAACCTGGCCGGACCCGGGGCCGTGAAGATCGCATTCTTCGACAACATGGGTCGGACCGTGGCGGCAACGACGGCGCAGGGTCAATCCGGACCGAACGAGCTGTCAGTCAAGCTGCCCCGGTCCGCTGGGGTCTACTTCTATCGGCTGGAGTCCGGCTCGACCTCAATCACCGGCAAGGTCGCAGCGATTCGCTGAAAAGGATACCGGACAATCCAAGCGCCCCTGCCCTGCAGGGGCGCTTCTGTCCCGGCAAACTCCAAGGCAGGTGAGTTTCGGGGCACATCACTGACATGAGCGTCAACGAGGCTCGGGAGGGGAATTAGGGGGAATTAGGGACAGGCACCATATTCTGGGGAGCTTCGGGACATCTTGGGCGATTCCGCCCGCCCATTTGACACGCCCCTCAGGGCATTTCAGATTGTCGATTGCAGATTGACGCGGCCATTGGCCGCGAGTTACCAGTTTCCGGACGAGACCCTCCCGTCAGCGTCAGGGCGACGCTGCGCGTCGGCTTGCGGTCAGCAGTAGCGGACTCCTGTCGCAGACTTCAGTAGTAAGCCGTCGGCCTTAGACCCTTGCTGTTCTGCCCCTCGGCCTTCGCCGGCTACCTCCTCCGGTAGGTCCCAGTGAGCCGCGCAGTAGCGAGGACGTGGTCTTTCATCAGGTCGTGCAGCCGGACGGCGGTGACACCGGTCTCGAACGGCAACATGCTGTCGAGTGCACACAGCTCGAGGTGATAATTGTGCACCCTGCCGGCCGGCGGGTTGGGACCGATGTAGCCGGTTTCCGGGAAGTCGTTCGTGCCCTGGATAGAGCCGTCGGTCAGTTTCTCCTGCCGGGGCAGGCCTTCGGGCAGGCCGGATGCGGTGCCGGGGATGTTGTAGATGACCCAGTGGATGAACGTCCCGGCGGGCGCGTCGCTGTCGCGGCAGGTGACGGCGAAGCTCTTGGTGCCGGCCGGCGCCTGGTTCCACTGCAGTGCCGGCGAGACGTCCGCGCCGTCCGCGGTACAGGTCCGCCGGATGGTCTCACCCTGGGCAAAGGCGGGGCTGGTCAGGGTCATACCCCTCGGTTCTATGGTCGGATTCATGCCTGTCACCTCCTAGAGTGTTCTCGGCCGTGGTCGTCTTCTGCGTATCTGGTCGACCCGGTCGAGCATCTCGGCAACGCCTTCGTCCGCTAACCCGGCCTGCCTGAGCAGTTCCTCCATCCGCTCCCGACCGAGCGAGTCATCACACCGGGACAGGCCGAGCAGCACCTGGAGTTGACCCGGTTCCACGCCGGTGGTCAGGAAGATGGTCAGCGACTCCACGAGGTTCGCGACGGCCGGCTCGTGCGCGCCCTTCTTTGCCAGAATGAGCCCGACATTCCCCAGTTCGGCGGCCGCGCCGACCCGAAACCCGATCTTGCGGGCACCAGCCAGCGCATCCTCATGGAACTTCAGCGCCCGGTCGAGTTCGCCCTTGTCGTAGTAGACGCCCCCGATGCCGCCCAGCTCGATCGCATAGCCGAAGTTGTATCCGACCCTGCGGGCTGTCTCCACTGCCTGCGCGTAGTACTCCATCGCCTTGTCGAGTCCGCCCTGGTCGCGGTGGATGCTCGCAATGTTGCCCAGACCGCTCACCACGCCCTCATCTTCGCCGATTCGACGTGATATCGCGAGGGCGTTCTCGTGCGACTGCAACGCACCGTAGATCTCGCCCTTTTCGCGCTGGATGTTCCCGATATTGCCGAGGCAGATCGCCGTGACCGATTGGTTTTCGGTCTGGGCCACAGCCAGCGCCTCTTTGCACTGCTCGAGCGCACTGCCAAGTTCGCCGTAGTCATGGCGTATGACCCCGATGTTGTTGAGGGCCGAAGCTCGCGCCTGCCGGTCCCCCTCATACTCCGCCAGGCGGGTGGATTCCCTGAATTCCTGCAGCGCCTGGCCCAGTCGGCCCTGCATGTAATGACATACTCCAATTTGATTGAGGAGCGGGACAAGCTGGGCCCGGCCGGCTTTCTTTTGCGCCTCATGGAAACGCTCGATTGCCTGGTCCCAATTGCACGCAGTCATGGCGGCACGACCATATTCGAACGGCTGACTGACCGCAATCTCTGACTCGCGAAGTCTGCCGACGTACTCCGCCATCCTGTCCAAGTCGCGCCGAATGACGTCCAGCCTTTGCTTGACCTTCGTCACCTTCTGCCAGCGAGGGATCTTGCGGCGGCGGCGGTAGGCCATTATGCCCAGGGCGACGCCGGCGCCCACGACGAGCACGATTACCAGCAAGGCTGCTGGATCAAAACCTTCTGCTGATGTTCCACCCATGTCCAACATTGTAGCCGTGTTCGGCCGTTCGTCAACCCCATCAGCATCTTCCTGAACACGACACTGGACCACAGGACGAGCAGAAACAACAGGGGAACGGCACGGCGTCCGGCCCTGCGATACGTCCTCTCCGGGTCCGTAGGCCTGGCTCGGGAATTCGGGCTGCCGCTGCTTGACTATCCTGCTTTTGGTTCTAAACTGACGGTGATGGAGCAGAAACATATAGTGATCGTCGACGACGAGTCCGCGTTCCGGAGCATGCTCAGGAAGACTCTGGAGACCGCGGGCTACCGTGTGAGTGAGGCGAAGAACGCGCTCGGGGTGTTCTCCCTCGGCGCATACGACCTGATGCTGCTCGACATCCAGTTGCCCGGCATCGACGGCCACAAGATTCTCGCCTCGCTCAAGAAGGACAAGTCCTGCGCCCCGCCGATTCTCGTGCTTACCGGCCTGTCTGACCCCGTCCACAAGACGCAGGCGCTCGCGGAGGGCGCGGATGGCTTCCTGATCAAGCCGCTCGACATGGAGCTGCTGCTGGCCAGGATCGCAGAACTTCTGGCCCGGGCTCCGGCCCGGTAGGCCCCTTCGTCTCCTTCTGTACCGCAGGGGCGGCCGATAGGCCGCCCCTGAGACTGATGCCGCCCTGCGGGCTACGGGTTGATGGTGGTTACGTACTTCTGTCCGTCCTCGGTGTACTCGAGCACGGCCGCGCTCTTGATGGGATTGCCCCATTCGTCGAAGGTAATCTTGCCCGACACGCACGGGAAATCCTTGATTGCAGCAAGCGCGGTCTTGATCTCCTCCGGCTTCGCGTTGGGTGCGTTCTTCAAGGCCTGGATGAGCAGCAGGCCCGCGTCGTACCCGAGGGTGGCTAGCGCGTCCGGCTTCTGGCCGTACTTGGCTTCGTACTTCTTCACCCATTCCTGCACTTCGGGACGCGGGTCGTCCGGCGAGTAGTGGTTGGTGAAGTAGCCGCCGTAGATGGCGTCACCGGCAATCTTCGCCATTTCCGGCGAATCCCAGCCGTCGCCGCCAAGGAACGTGGCCGTGAACCCAAGCTGCCGCGCCTGCTTGGCAATCAGTCCGACCTTGTTGTAGTAGTCCGGGAGGAACAGCACGTCCGGGCTGGACCGCTTGACCTTGGTCAACAGCGCGGAGAAGTCGACGTCGTCCTTGGCGTAGGATTCGAACGCCGTGACCTTACCTCCATTCTTCTCGAAGGCGGCCTTGAAGTAGTCGGCGAGGCCCTTGGAGTAGTCGTTGCCGACGTCGTACATCACGGCCGCGGTCTTGGCCTTCAGGCTTTCCGAGGCGAACCTGGCCCCGACCGTGCCCTGGAACGGGTCGATGAAGCAGGCGCGGAATACGTAGTCCTTGCGCCTGCCATCCTCCCCGACGGTTACCTTGGGGTTGGTCGAGGTCGGTGTAATCATCGGTATCTTCGAGCTCTGGCACTTGTCCGAGAGCGGTACCGAGCACTTGGACGATACCGAGCCGATGACTACGACCACTCGGTCCATATCGATAAGTTTGGAGCCTGCGATGCTGGTCTCGGTCGGGTCGTTCTTGTCGTCGGTCGCGACGACGTCTATCTTCCTGCCGTTGATGCCGCCGGCCGCGTTGGCTTCTTCGATGGCGAGCATCGCGCCGTTGCGGGCCGACTCGCCGAAGGTCTTGACGTCGCCGGTCAGGGGCACGACCAGCCCGACTTTGATGGCGGCACCGGCGCCCCCGGTCTTGCCGGTGCCGCCGGCATCGCCGCCGCAGGACAGGCCGGCGACGATTGCCGTCGCGGCCAACACGGTGAGTAGCTGTCTCATTCTTGCCTCCCCGGCTTGGACTTAGCGGCCATTCTCTTCCCCGGCCGGCTCGGCGCTCGACCGGTATCGGTCCAGGAACTCGCTCGACCAACTCTCGAGCGCTCCCTGCTCAATCGCGGTCCGGATGCCCTGCATCAGCCGCTGGTAGAACCGGACGTTGTGCAGGGTCAGGAGCTTCGGCCCGAGCGCCTCTCCGACTACGAACAAATGGCGTAGATACGCGCGCGTGAAGTTGCGGCACGTATAGCAGTCACACTGCGGGTCAAGCGCGCCGAGGTCGTCAGCGTGCCGGCTGTTCCGGATGGCGACCCGGCCGGAGCTCACAAACGCGGTGCCGGTGCGGCCGTTGCGGGTGGGCAGCACGCAGTCAAACATGTCCACCCCGAGCCTGACCGCGGCGATGATATCCTCCGGGTAGCCGGCGCCCATAAGGTAGCGTGGCCGGTCAACCGGCAGCACAAGAGCCACCCGTCCGACCATGTCGTAGGTGACTTTCGACGGCTCGCCCAGACACAGTCCGCCGATTGCGTACCCGGGCAGGTCGAGCTCCGTGAGCGACTTCGCGCTGCTTTCCCGCAGGTCAGCGTACGTAGCGCCCTGCACTATTCCGAACAGGTTTGTCTGAGCCTGCCGGGCCCGGCTGCACCGTTCCGCCCAGAGCGAGGTCCGTGCCGCTGCTGCCTCGGCAACCGGCCGGCTGACCGGATACGGTGGGCATTCATCCAGGCACATCGCTATGTCCGAACCCAGAGCTTCCTGGATTTCCACCACCAGTTCCGGGGTGAAAAGGTGCCGGCTGCCGTCGACGTGCGACTGGAACTCGGCACCCTCGTCCGTCACCCGGGTCAGTGCCGCCAGTGAGTAGACCTGGAACCCGCCCGAGTCGGTGAGAATCGGCCGGTTCCAGCCAATGAACTTCGCCAGCCCGCCCGCGGCCTGCACCCGCTTGTGACCGGGGCGCAGGTAAAGGTGGTAGGTGTTGCAGACGATGATCTCGGCACCGGAATCGGCCGCCTCGGCCGGGGTCAGAGTCTTGACCGAGCCCTGCGTACCGACCGGCATGAAACAAGGAGTGTGAACCGTACCGTGGGGCAGTTCCATCCGGCCCAAACGCGCGAGGGAGTCGGTCTTCTCGACCGCAAAGGTCAGCATCGCCAGCACGAAGAAAGGGGTCTAGGAACCGAGGATTCAAGGGGTCCAGTGCCGAACACTAGAATCCTCGAATCCTAGAATCCTGGAATCCCCTCTCTGGCCCTACCGTCATTTCCTCGACGCTATCCCATCTCCAGCTCGGAGAATCCGCCGAGGTTGAGCTTACGCGGGCTGTCACGCACGACCGAGTTCTCGCCCAGTATCGAACCCTCAAGCAACGTGTGCTGCAGGACCACGCGCCGGTTGACGATCGAGTCCCAGATGATTGAGCCGTGGATGTTGGCATCAGCCCCGACCGATACGTTGGGCCCGATGATCGAGGCCCGTATCTTCGCCCGATCGTGGATGAACACCGGCGGAACGACAACCGTGCCGGGCCGGGGCTTGAAGTAGCTCTCTTTCGCCAGCAGGTACCGGTTGGTCTCAAGCATCGCCGCACGGGTGCCGCAGTCCAGCCAGTGCTTAATGGTACGAGTCTTTATTCTCGTACCGTCATCAACCATCAACTGCAGCGCATCGGTGAGCTGGAATTCGCCCTTGGTAGTGCATCCCCGGGAAATGAGGCGATCGAGCGCACCGAACAGGTGTCCCGAATCCCGGAAGAAATAGACCCCGACGATGGCAAGGTTGGTCCGGGGTCGGTCCGGCTTCTCGACGAACCGGCTGACGTACCCCTCCTTGAGCTCGACGACGCCGAACCGACGCGGGTCGGCGACCTCCCTGACTCCGATGACGTTGTTGCGGCCCACCATCTTCGACATGTCGAGGTCGACGATGGTGTCTCCAAGCAGGACCAGAATCGGCTCGCCGGCAAAGGCGTCCTTCGCCCGGTAGACCGCGTCGCCCAGTCCTTTCGGGTCGGTCTGCTGTACGAAGCGGAACGGACAGCGGTACTCGCTCGTCAGGTAGTGCCTGACCCGGTCGCCCTGTGCCCCGACCACGACGATCACCTCGTCCGGTCGAGACCTGAGCAACCGGTCCATAATGTGACCGATGATCGGCTTGCCGGCTACCTGGAGGAGAATCTTGGGCGTCGTGTGCGTGTGCGGCTTCAGCCGCCTGCCCTCGCCCGCCGCGGGAATCACTGCTTTGAACTGCACGGTTCAGCCTCGCTTCTGCGCCATGCGGCGCTTCAATTCGTCAATCCGTTTGATCTCCATCGCGTCCTTGCCTTCCAGCCGCGCCAGTTCCACCGAGACGAAATCACCCAGCATGATGAGCGAAAAAACCCGGGCCAGGCGGGATCGTCCCTCGCTCTCGAGTCGCATGGCAAGGCGATATGCTTGCTCGGTGATGCCGAGCACCGACTCGAGTCGGAATCGCGTGCGCTTCCGGGTTTCCTTGTCGAGCAGGGCGATCACAACGTTCTGCCGGCCCGGATGCTCCGGCCTGCCCATGCCGACGATCTCGTTATGGTTGTGCTCGGGGAACACGTTCGTGTGACAGAGCACCCCGGCATTCTCGTTGAGCTGGCACCGCCAGCGGTCTGCAACCGCGTCCAGCATCCGGCTGGTCGAATAGACAATCGGCAGCCGGCCGGAGAGATGCTTGGCAATGGTGCGGGCGCGGGCCAGCCAGGACCTGCGCCGGGATCGCATCAGACGCACGGCCTCCTCGAGCCCACGTTGCCGGACTTCGCACACACCCAGCCGGCCAAGGGTCACGAGCAACGTGGAAAACAGGTACCCGAGCGCCGCGCGCGGCGGCATGCCGCCGGGAACCGGCGCGACCGGATATCCGTGCCTCGCAGCCCTCCGCCCCAGTTCCCCGCCCTGCGTGATGGCAACTACCCGGCACCCCCGACGTCGAGCCTGCTCGTATGCCGACAGGGTCTCCTCCGTGTCGCCCGAGTAGCTGACCGCAACGAACAGGGTCTTTGCCGAGACCGCGGCCGGAATATCGTAGTCATTGCAGACGTATAGTGGCGCGGGTGACTCGTCGAACAAGAGCCCCTGCACGATCTTGGCGCTGATCCCTGACCCGCCCATGCCGGCGACCGCGACCGCGCCGAACTGGGCCGCGCGGCCGATTCGGGCCGCGCCGGCCGCCTTGGCGCCCGCCGCTATCTGGTCAGGCAGACTCATTACCAGCCCAAGCATCCGCTCGGTCCCGCTCGCGTGCCCGGCTTCGGCTTTCGAACTTCGGGCTTTGGACTCCCGGTACGTCGCGGTCATTTCTTCTTCTTCTCCTCGAACTGGAACTCGGCCAGTTGCGGGAAACGGCGGTCCATCTCGCGCCGGAGCAAATTCCGCACCTCGAGCGCGGTGCCCAGCTTCAGCGCCTGAGTCACGACCTCCGCAGCGACTCCGGTGTCAATGCTGCGAACGATACCCTTGGCTTCCGGAATGACGCCCGGGGACACCGACATCTCGTCCACGCCCATGCCGAGCAGGACCAGCATGCCCAGTGGGTCGGACGCAAACTCGCCGCACATGCCTGCCCATATCCCCTGCTTGTGCGCGGCATCAATCGTCTTCTTGATGAGATACAGCACTGCCGGGTGGAGATGGTCGAACAGCTTGGCAACGTGTTCGTTGCCCCGGTCTACCGCCAGTGTGTACTGGGTCAGGTCATTGGACCCGATTGAAAGGAAGCTGCAGTCGCGCGCCAGCCGGTCGGCCATGATTGCGGCTGACGGTGTCTCGACCATCACGCCGACCTCGAAGTCAGGGTCGAATTCGACGCCTCTCGCCTTCAGCACTCCCTTCGCCCGTTCGACTTCCAGCTTGGCCCGGCGCAGCTCCTCGATGGTTGAGACCATCGGGAACATCACCTTCACGTTCCCGAACGCCGACGCCCGCAGGATTGCACGAAGCTGGTCGCCGAATAGGTCTAACTTCTCCAATGTCAAGCGAATAGCGCGTAAACCCAGAAAAGGGTTCGCCTCGGCATACCCGCCCAGCACCTTATCACCGCCCAGGTCAAACGTACGGATGATAACCGGGTAGGGCTTGAACATCTTCGCGACCTCGGCATAGACCTGGAACTGCTCCTCCTCGGTCGGCGGGCGCCGCTTGGCCAGGTACATGTACTCAGTACGGAATAACCCGATTCCCCGCGCGCCGTACTTCTTGGCCGCCCTCGCCTCGGCAATGAACTCAATGTTGGCCGACAAGTCAATCGTCCGTCCGTCCGCAGTAACCGACTCCCTCGTGGTCAGAACGCTCAGCGACTCGCGGTGCTGCCGTCTCCGCTCAATTTCGTCATCATAGGCGCGCAGCCGATTCTTGGTCGGGTTGATAATCGCAACCCCCCGATACCCATCCACGAAAACCCGCAGTCCGTCGGTGACGGTATCGCATATCGGCCCGGCTCCCATTACCGCGGGTATCTCCTTCGCCTTGGCCATGATTGCCGTGTGCGAAGTCTTGCCACCGGCCTCAAGCACCAGGCCCACGACCTTGCGCGGGTCGAGCAACGCGGCTTCCGACGGCGGCAGGTCGTGCGCGAAGACTACGGTGCCCGGCTCGACCTCGAGCAGCGAGCGAAAGTCGTCGCCAAGCAGGTGGCGCATCACCCGGTTCGATACGTCGACGATGTCGAGCATTCGTTCCTTGAACAGGGGGTCTGCCGACTTGGCCACCGGCTCAGACATCAGCTTCACGGTCTGGGCATACGCGAACTCGGCGTTGCGATAGGCCTCGCGGATGAACGCTTCGGTGTTCTTGATGACTTCCTCGTCGCGAATCAGCGTGAGTTGGACATGGATGAACTCGGCGAAGTCGGGCCCGAGGTCGCGCTTCACCTGCGTGTGAAGCGTGTGCAACTCCCGCTCCGCCGCGTGCAGCGCCTGCCGGAACCGCTTCAACTCCTCCGCAACCTGTCCGGGCTCAAGCACCCTCTCTTCCGTCACGGGCACGTACTGGCGATAGACATGGGCCGCACCAAGCGCGAACCCCGGAGAAACCGGCACGCCCCGGCAGCTCTTCTGCATCCTACTCGCCATCCTGGTCCAATGTCTCGAGCTTCCGCTTCAGCAATTCGAATGCGTCACGCTCATCCTCACCCTGCACCTCAAGCACCACGACACTCCCTTTGGACGCGGCCAGCGTCAGAATGGCCAGGATGGACTTGCCGTTCACGCGCATGCCGTCCTTCACCAGCCGGATTTCCGAGGAGTAGCGTTCCGCCACTTGCACGAAACCTGAAGCCGGCCGGGCGTGAAGCCCGACCAAACCGCCGATGACGACGTTGGCTTTCAACATGGGGAACAAAAGAGGGGACAGTCCCCGCACGGGGACTGTCCCCAGAGTCCTAAGGAATCGAGTGCCGGGCTGTCCGAACACCTGACCACTAGACCACTGGACCACTGGGCCACTTTCTGTATCACGCGCTTAAATATAGCCGCTTGCTGACAACCGTCAAC